>DGDR01000111.1 GCA_002385545.1 Clostridium sp. UBA3947 | reverse complement strand
ATTGTTTTACCACTACCAACATCCCCCTGAAGCAATCTATTCATAGCATGGGGACTTTTTTGATCTAGTAATATCTCTCTTATAGCTTTTCTTTGACCTTCAGTTAGTTGAAAAGGAAGAGAGTCCCTCAAATCTGTAAGTTCTTTAGTGATTTTGAATGTTATACCACCATTAATGCTTCTATTGTATTTTTTTAGCATAAGTATTTTTAACGAATATACAAATAGCTCTTGAAACTTAAGTCTTTTTCTAGCAGCTTCAAGTGCTTCCTTATCTTTTGGTAAATGTATATTTCTTATAGCTTCATCTAAGGAAACTAATTTATAGGCTTGAAGAAGGCTGGCTGGCAGATTTTCTTTTACTCTAATAGAACTTAAAATTTGCTTTATAAGTTTTATGAGAGTAGCTGATGTAAGACTCTTTGTTAAAGCATATTTAGGCATAATGCTGATATCACTATCTAAAGTCTTTACAATCTTACCATTAGTTAAAGATTCTCGACCTTGAAACACTGTATATTTTCCAAGTAACTTATATTTTTCACCAACTCGAAAATTATTTTTAATATATGGCTGATTAAACCATTTACAAGCTAAAATTTTCCCTCCAATATCTAGGTGAATAGTACTGATAATTTTCCCTGTACGAGAAGTATTATCTCTATCAATTCTAACCACCGTTCCTTCAACTATACAGCTTTCTCCCTTAAGATTATTTGCATTATGCACATCACCTAAATAATCATAATCTCTAGGAAAATATAATAGTAAATCTCTAACTGTAAAAATTCCTAGGTTATGTAAAAGTTCCGCTAATTTCGGGCCAACTCCTTTTAAAACAGTAACTTCTTTGTTGATATCCAAAATCTCACCTTCCTCTAAAGAGCCTATAATTTAAAAAAAGCCCTTAGGCTTTTTTTATTCTACGGATATTATGAAATAATACAAAGGTTGACTACCATTATAGGCTTGAACATCCAAATCGGAATACTTATCTTCGATTTTTTCTATAAATTCGTTAACTTTATCCTCATCGCAGTCTTTACCATAAAGAATAGTGATAAGTTCACTATCATCCTTTACAGTATTTTCTATAAGTTTTTCACATACTTCAAATAAATCTGAACCAACTTCTGATATTTTCCCTTCAATTAAACCTAAAATGTCTCCCTCTTTAATTTCCTTACCATCCATTTCTGTATCCCTAACTGCATATGTAACAGAAGCTGTGGTTACATTAGATAAGGACTCTATCATTGCTTCCTTATTCTCATCAACTTCAGATTCACTATTGAAAACTGTTAGAGCTGTTATACCTTGTGGTATAGTTTTCGATGGAATAACAATCACATTTTTCTCCGAAAGCTCTACCGCTTGACTAGCTGCCATAACTATATTTTTATTGTTAGGTAGAACAAATATGTTATCAGCATTTATTTTATTGATTGCATCTATTATATCCTGTGTACTTGGATTCATTGTCTGTCCGCCTTCTATTACTATGTCAACACCTAAATCCTTAAAAATATTTGTGATTCCTTCACCCATAGCAACAGACACAAATCCATACTTCTTAGCTTCTCCAACAGTAGCTTCTTCAGCTACTAAATCTTCTTCCAACACTAAATGTCTATGCTGTTCCTTCATGTTTTCAATTTTTATTTTGGTCAATTCACCTAATTGAACAGCTTTTGACAATACAGCTCCAGGATCATTTGTATGAATATGAACTTTTATAACATCTTCATAGGCTACAGCAATTATAGAATCTCCTAGAGGCTCTATGTCTCTTCTAAAAGCATTACTATCTCCATTTTTTGATAGTATTATAAATTCAGTACAATAAGCAAATTTTATATCATCTTCACTTATATATTGAGCAGCCTCATTTTTTGTAGGAACTATAGTTTTATCATCTATTTCAGCTTTAATATCACCTAACAAGGCATCTTTCATACCTTGTAAAATAACTAAAAAACCCATGCCTCCAGCATCTACAACCTTGGCTGTTTTTAAAACTGGTAGCATTTCAGGTGTTTTATTTAGAATAGTCTTACTATGCTCATATACCTCTTTCATTAATGACTCCGCATCAACAGCAGAGCTATTAACAGCACATTCACCAGCAGCACGAACAACAGTCAATATAGTTCCCTCAGTAGGTCTCATAACTGCTTTATATGCACTTCTTGCCCCTTCCATTATACTTTCAGCAAACTCTTTAACGTCAACTTCTACTTTACCTTCTAGCCCTTTAGCAAATCCACGTAATATTTGTGATAAAATAACACCTGAATTACCTCTAGCACCCATAAGAGCACCCTTCGCTAAGGCCTTAGCAATTGTACCAACAGACTCATTCTTAAGATTCTTAATTTCTTCTACTGCCGCCTTAAAGGTCATAGACATATTTGTACCAGTATCACCATCTGGTACTGGGAATACATTCAATGAGTTAACGTATTCCTTCTGCTCCTCTAGTGTATTGCTAGCATTAACCATCATGTTATAAAATTTTTCACCATTAATTTTCATTATGCTCATTTATGTCTTCCCCCTTAGACTCTTACACCTTGTACATTGACTGTTATAGTTGATACCTTTATTCCCATAAAGTTTTCCACATTATACTTTACCTTCTGTATTATATTGTTTGCTATAACGGAAATTTTAGTACCGTATTCTACTACCACAAATAATTCTATTGCAAGTTCATCTTCCTTGTAATGTATTTTAACTCCTTTATGTAAGTTACCACCTTTTATCAATTCCCAAAGGCCATCTGTTGCATTTTTAGAGGCCATACCTACTACACCATAACATTCCATAGTTGATAGGCCAACAATGTTAGCTATCACTTCTTCTGAATAACCTACCATACCATATTCGTTAGTTATTTTAATCATAACAACTCCTCCTTGATTATTTCCATATAGTTTATTTTATATTAATTATTACTTATATTCAAGGAAATAATAATAATTAGTCTTTAAAGTCATTATTAATTTTATATTTCACTTGCATATTTTATACATTCTATGCTACAATAGTGATTGTTTGAATTGAGAATGAATAATTTTGATGTTTTTTAAGGAGGTGTTTTCAATGTCAAGAAAATGTGATATTTGCAATAAAGGTGTTGTCTTCGGTGTTCAATACAGTCATTCACACCGTCAATCAAAGAGAACATGGACTCCGAATATCAGAAGAGTTAAAGCTGTGGTAAATGGAACTCCAAAAACTATACACGTTTGTACAAGATGCTTACGTTCTGGAAAAGTTCAACGTGCGGTTTAAAAATAAAAAAATGCAGTTGTCGTTAAACAATTGCATTTTTTTATTTTATGTTATCTACGTATAAAAATTTTAAATATTGAGGAAAGAAACTTCGGTAATTTAATGGCAATAATTTTCATAGGTCCTCCTCATATCAATTGCTAATGATGGCTGTGATTCATTATCTGCCAACCAAGGATTATTATACCTACTCCTGATGCAGCTATCCATCCCCAAATAGGTACTATTATTGTTAATACAATACCAGCACCGATGCATGTTAGTATAAGTCCCAATTTTTTTCTAAGCTTCCTGGAAAGTTTCAACTAACTAATCACACCTCATCATTATTTCAATAATTATTATATGACTGAAAAACTTAATATGTTCCAAAAAAATTAATCTTTAGTATAAGCTATTAATAAAATCCCTTTCTCAAAAGTAATGTCCACATCTTTACCTATAAATTCATTAGAAATAGTTATGTTATCATGAGGTAATAGATTGTAGTGATTCAACTCATACTTTCCATTTTTTATGCTAAGTCCTTCCACAATACCACCGTAAGCAATTAAGGAAAAATAGCCCCCTTCATTTACCTCTAAAGTTGTACTTTTATCTACCATAAACAAAATATTTTTATCATCTTTTATAGTGGCCTTTACTCCTGCCTGTAAGCATTGATAAAGTAGCCCTATATTAGCTAAGGTATGATCTATTCTACTACCTGTCACCCCTAATAAAACAATCTCATCCATCATTAAGTCTAAGGCTTTTTTAAGAGCCAATTGGCTGTCTGTAAAGTCCTTTTCCTCAGGAAATGTAAGAACTTCTGTAACAATTTCTTTTATGTCCTTCAATAAAGAAGGATTAATTGAATCAAAATCTCCTAAAATAATATTAGGCTTAATGTTATTTTCATACAAGTACTCTATTCCTTTATCGACACCAATTATATAATCTGCAATTGCTGCTTCTTTCACCAATAAAGCTTTAGAAGGAGCATTTCCACCCGCTACTATTAAAGCTCTCATATGTCCCTCCCCCCTCTCTTTTTTCTAATTTCTATCTGTTAACTAAAATATATAATAGTATTATATCGCTTATTTATAAATGTTGAAATTAATATTACTGTAAATTAACAGTATAAGTTATAACTCCACCTTCTTCAAGTTCCTCTCCTGGCTTAGGCTCTTGATCTACTACATGATACTTAACATATCTACCATCTCTTATATATATGGGTTTACCTATTTTAAAACCATTTTGTGGAACAATTACTCTAGCTTCGGATTCATATTTTCCTATAAGATTAGGGACCTTCTTTTTAATTACACCACTACTAACCCTAACCTCAATTGTATCACCTTTTTTAACCGTTGCTCCCTTTCCCGGATTAGTGCCAATAACCATCCCTTCCTCAGCTTCGTTAGTATTTTCGATTACTTCTTTATATTTTAACCCAATAGCTTCAATAGCTTTTTTAGCATCTTCTTTAGACCTATTAGTTAAATTAGGTACTATTACTGTATTAGTTGCTTTTGCCTGTTCTTTATGTTTATTATTTTCAATGAATCCGCTAAAACCCATTGTGACTGCTATACCAACAACAAATACCATTATACCTATTAAGGTATATACTAAATAACTTTTAGTCTTATGGGTTAGTTTAGATTTATTTACATTTGTAACCACTGTAGATTTAATATCATTTATCTCTTTCTTTGGTATATTAATAGCTGGCATCCTTTGAGTAAAATCTTTTTTAACTGGATTCGATAACGCCTCATAATCCATGTTATTTTGGATACTTTGTAGTTCTAATAAGATTTCATTTGCATTTTTATATCTGCCGTTAGGTTCTTTTTCTATACACTTCATAATAATATTGTTTAAAATAATTGGTATGCTATTATTTAGCTGTATAGGCTCCGTTGCCAAATCCTCTTGAATCTTATTTTTTAATATTATAGGATTTTCATCCTTAAAAGGAAGCTTTCCAGTAAGCATTTCATACATTACTATACCTAACGAATAAATATCTGTCCTAGTATCAATAGTACTATTTCCTAATTGCTCAGGAGAACAATAAGGCATCATACCCGCCAACTTATGAAAATTAGTTTTATCTAAATGCTTATCACTCTTTAATAAGGAGAAATTAGCTACTTTCACAGTTCCGCTATCTGTTATTAATATATTTTCAGGTCTTATATTTCCGTGGACTATATTACTTTTATGTGCACTATCTAAAGCTTTTGCTATTTGTATAGCTATATTTAAGGATCTTTCAAAACTTAATCTTACATTTTCAATTATTAACTCCTTTAAAGTTTTGCCAATAACATATTCCATGACCATATAGTTAATATTACCCTGATAAACTACATCGTAAATATTTACTATATTACTATTAGTTAACTTAGCCAACTCAGCTGCTTCATGTTTAAACCTTTCAACTACAGAATAATCATCCATACAATTCTTTTTTAGTATTTTTATGGTATTGAAACGGTTTAATTTATTACATCTAGCCTTGTAAACCTCAATCACATCATCTTCATCAATCTTCTCCAAAATCTCATATCTATCATTCAATATGGTTCCTATCATCTTTCACTTCCCTCCGATAACCATATTATAATTGCACATTTATGCTTTACTTATTCATGTTTATTATTGAAAAAATGCTTTCATTCTATTATTTACACTATGGATTTATTTGTATAATCCTAGAACTAAGATTTCTTTTGCATTCTTCCTTCTTAAGATATAAATAACACCCAGAATAACGACATTATATTCTTTATTCTGGGTGAAACTTATATATTACTAATTATAAGGCTTTATCTGTATTAGTTCTTCTAACATAGCAATATAGCTATCGTATCTATCCTTGTGTATTATCTCCTTATCTACAGCGTTTTTAACAGCACAATTGGGCTCCTTATAATGTAAGCATCCTTTAAACTTACAGCCTTCATTATAGTCCTGAAATTCTGGAAAGCAATATTGCAGTTCATCCTTTTTTATAATGGTTATATCTAGAGAAGAAAATCCAGGAGTATCTACAATAAAACCACCTTCAACATCAATCAGCTGGCTATGCCTAGTAGTATGTTTTCCTCTATTGCTTTTCTCACTAATTTGACCTGTAGCCATAACTTCATTGCCACAAAGTTTATTAATTAAGGTTGATTTCCCTACCCCTGAAGGACCACATACTACTGTTACATTATTAGCTAGATGTCTTTTAAGTTCATCAATACCATGATTATTCTTAGCTTCAATAAAATAATACTCATATCCTATGTTTCCAAAATAACTTTCAACGAAAGCTTTATCTTGTTCATCGGCCAAATCCTTTTTATTGATGCAAATAGTAATTTTTAGATTTTTACTTTCACATAATACTAGAAATTTATTCAATAGGTCCATGTTAATATCAGGACTTTTTATAGAAAATACTACAAAGGCTTGAGTTACGTTTGCCACGTTAGGTCTAATTAACTCATTGCTTCTAGGTAATATTTTTTCTATAACTCCCTTATTGTTTTTTATGCTAATCTCAACCTTGTCACCTACTAAAGGGGTAAGTTCATTGTGTCTGAACTTACCTCTTGCCTTACATTCTATAATTTCATCTTCAACCTTTACATAATAGAATCCGCCAATACCTTTTATGATCCTTCCTATCATATATGCACCTCTAGTATTATTTTGTGTACTTTATGGGTTTGGTTTTCTATTTCCACCGTTCCTACCTAATCTCCATCACTTGGCTCCTCATCATCCTCTTCATCTCCGCCATTTGGTGACTCAACTGCCAATCTAATGGTAGTTCCAACATCAACCTTATCTCCTTCATTATAGCCATCAACTTCCACAACTATATAGGAGTCATCTGCATAAGTAGGAAATATTTGTATATTTATTTTTTTATTTTTTACTATGTCAAGCTTTTTAATCTCTCCAATATTTTTACCAATTAAGTTTGGTAGAGTCACTTGCTCTAATACATAGTAGCTTACACTAACTCCAGTTCCTTCCTCTACTTCAGAATTTGCAGGTGGGTTCTGTTCAAATACTTTACCTACTTGCCTTGGATCGTCTGTTACCTTTGGATTCTTATCCTGTACTGTAAGTCCAGCATCATGAATTATTTGCTCAATTTCATCTATGCTCTTACCTTTCAAATTAGGCACTCTAACCATCTTTATTTCTTTACCCTTGCTTATTACAAAGTCAATTTTTCCGCCTTCCTCTAATTCTTCACCAGGTTCTGGCGATTGACGAATTACTTTACCCTTTTCAACTTCATCACTAAATTCACGTGTTATTTTACCAACCTTAAATCCATAGGATCGTAACATCTGTTCTAGCTGTTCCTCTTGTATATCAGACATATCTGGAACTACATTAGTTTCTGCACCAAGGCTAACTCTAACTACAACCTTTCTGCCCTTTTTAACTTTAGAACCAACTTCAGGCTCAACCACAGAAATAACCTTATCTTTCTCAACCTCTGAGTCATTTACTAATTCTTCTTCATAAACTAGTCCTATCTCCTCAATGGCAGCTTTAGCCTCATCCTTAGTCATTCCAACCACATTTGGAACTTCTACCTCTTCTCCTTTGTCAACTATGCTATTATTAGGAGTTTTATTATTACCTTTGCCACCCATTAATGCATAAGCAGTTATAACTCCAATTACCAAAACAAAAATACCTATTAAAGCATAAATTAGATACTTTTTAGTCTTATTGTTTACCCTAGGTTCATAATCATAATCATCTTCATCGTCATAGTCATTATACCTAGGAGCATTAACTGGTTCCATAACTCTAGTATGGTCATTGTCTGGTGGTGCTGCTGCAACTTCATAATTTAAATTTCTTTGAATGTTAATCAAATCCATTAAAACTTCTCTTGCAGATTGGTATCTGTTATTAGGATCCTTTTCCATACATCTCATAATTAAAGTATTTAATCCACTAGGAATACTGCTGTTAAGTTCAATTGGTGGAATTGGTGTATCCTGCAAATGCTTTAAAGCTATAGTAACAGGACTTTCAGCATCAAAAGGCACCTTACCAGTAACCATTTCGTATATAACTACACCTAAGGAATATATATCAGTTCTAGTATCAACATAATTGCCTCGAGCTTGTTCTGGTGAAAAATAATGAGCAGACCCTATAACCTTATTGGAATTAGTTATAGTTACATTACTACTTGCCTTAGCTATACCAAAATCTGTAACCTTTACTATACCCTCTTCTGTTATTAAAATATTTTGTGGCTTTATATCTCTATGGATTATATTGTTTCTATGAGCACAGTCTAATGCCTTAGTAATTTGAATAGCAATGTCAATAGCCCTTTCATAACTTAGTCTAACATTTTCATTAATTAATTGCTTAAGGGTTTTTCCCTTAACATATTCCATTACTATGTAGTTAATACCATCTTGGGTACCTACATCAAAAATGTTGACTATATTGCTGTCAGACAAATTAGCAACAGCTGTGGCCTCACGTTTAAATTTTTCTACTACAAGCGGATCATTGGCGCTTTCCCTTTTTAATATTTTTACTGCATCATATCTATTTAACTTATGACATCGAGCTTTATATACCTCTGCCATACCACCTTCGCCAATTTTTTCCAGTATTTCGTATCTGTTATTCAATATGGTCCCTATCATCATTACACTCCCCTTCAATCACCATCAACGTTATGTTATCCTTGCCTCCTCTTTCCTTAGCCAAATTTACTAGTTCACGACATGCTTCCATATTATCGTTTGTTTCTTTAATGCATTGGTATATCTCTTCAGGTTGAACTTCATTTGTAAGTCCATCGCTACAAAGAATAATTTTACTAATTCCCCTTGGCTCTAATACAAAAATATCTACATCCACATCGGGACTAGTACCAATAGCTCGAGTAATGATATTTTTATTAGGATGATGTTTAGCCTCTTGTTCAGTTATAGTACCTTCATCAACTAATTGCTGCACTAAAGAATGATCTTTTGTTATTTTGCTAATTTTATCTTCCTTTATTATATAACAACTAGAATCCCCTACATTAGCTACCATTGAGAAATTAGATTTTCTAAAATAAGCTGTAATAGTTGTCCCCATTCCTTTTAAATGAGGATTTTCTCTAGACTGATTGTAAATAACGCTATTAGCATGGATTATAGCGTCCTTTAACAAAGCTTGCAAATCCTCTGTGTCCTTATGCTCTTGAATATATTGTATAACTGCTTCCACAGCCACCTGGCTGGCAACTTCTCCAGCATTATGTCCTCCCATACCATCAGCCACTATGTATATTTTAATATCGTCTATTATGGAATATGAAAAATAATCTTCATTAATCCGCCTTATATTACCAACATCTGTTAATGCCCCCAGCATATATTCACCCCTCTCCTAATCTTTATTGCTTTCAATATAACTTTTTCTTAATTGACCACAAGCTGCATTTATATCAGAACCTAATTCTCTTCTTATTGTTGTATCAATTCCTCCTTCAATTAATTTTTGTCGAAAAGATTGAATACTAGAAACTGAGGACTTTTTAAAAGAACTTTCTTTTACTTCATTCATAGGAATCAAGTTTACATGACATAGCAATCCTTTTAGCAGCTTAATCAACTGATCTGCATCCTCTTTCCTGTCGTTCACGTTATTTATTAATGCGTACTCAAAAGTAATTCTTCTTCCTGTTATATTTATATAATATTTACAAGCCTCAACAATGTCAACAATCGAATACTCATTTGCTATTGGCATGATCTTTTTTCTTTCCTCATCCCAAGGACTATGTAAGGATATAGCCAAGGTAATTTGTAACTTCTTATTTGCCAACTCGTATATTTTTGGAACTATACCACAGGTAGAAAGAGTTATATGCCTTTGACCTATATTTAAGCCTTGCTCCCAATTTACTATCTCAATGAATTTTATCACATTATCATAATTAACTAAGGGCTCTCCACTACCCATTATTACAATATTGGAAATTCTTTCACCTATAAATTTGCTAGCTACTATAACCTGAGCAATTATTTCACCGGCAGTCAAATTTCTAACTACTCCATTAATAGTAGAAGCACAAAATTTGCAACCCATTCCACAGCCAATCTGAGATGAAACACAAACAGTATTTCCATACTTATACTTCATAACAACTGTTTCAATAACATTACCATCATCGTACTTTAATAGCAGTTTAACAGTTTCATCTATATTTGATTTATAAGACTTAACTATTTCTGGAAGGCTAATAGTAAAATTGTCTTTAAGTTTATTTCGAAGACTTAGTGGAATATTAGCCATATCCATAAAGTCTAAGGTACCTTTATATATCCAATCAAAAACTTGCTTTGCTCTAAACCCTTTTTCTCCATTATATTCCATCCAGCTCTGTAATTCTACTAGTTTTAAATCAAAAATATTTTTCATCTTCATATCTCCTATATTTTCCTTCTCAATTTAGCAATGAAAAAACCGTCCATTTCAGCGCTGGGCAAAATAGTAAGCATACCACTATCATTATACAAAAAATTATTATGTATCCCAAAATTTAATTTTTCAATTTCAAATTCTTTATTTTTCTTTAAGAATTTATATATTCTTTTTTCATTTTCCATAACATTTAAGGTACATGTAGAATATACTACAGTTCCTCCCTTTTTTACATATTTGCAGGCATTTTCTAAAATGGATTCCTGAATATGATATAAGGCTTCCATATCCTTCTGTGTTTTAGTCCATTTTATCTCTGGCTTTTTTCTTATTATTCCAAGACCAGAGCAAGGAACATCAACTAAAACTCCATCAAATGTAGCTTGAAGCTTATCATTAAATTTAGTGGCATCTGCTACTTCAGCATGAATATTTTTAATACCTAGTCTTCTAGCATTATCTAATATTAAGTCTATTTTATGATCATACAGATCCCACGCTAAAACACTGCCAGTTCCCTGAAGTAGCTCTGCCATATGTGTGCTCTTGCCACCAGGAGCAGCACACATATCGAATAACTTTTGATTCTTTTTAACTTCTAAAGCCAGTACTGCTAGCATAGCACTTTCATCTTGGACAGTAATACATCCCTCTGAAAAAAGAGGGTTATTCTCTACATTACTACCTTTTATAATTCGAATAGAAGTTGGACAAACAACCCCTTTTTCCACATTATAATTTAAATCCTTTAATTTCTTATAAATATCCTCTGTTTCCCAGTGAAGGCTATTAACTCTCACAGTAATGGACGGAATACTATTCAGTCCAGCTAATATTTCCTTAGCTTTTTCTATACCATACTGGTTAACAAAAAGCTTTACCATCCATTTCTCATAAGAGAATTCATAAGCTAATTCACTTATTATACCTTTTTCCGTATTGAAGTCTTTATTCTTATTACGAATGTATGCTCTAAGAACTCCATTTACAAATTTACTAGCACCTATAGATATTTCTTTTGCTAAATTTACAGCCTCGTTTACGATAGCATATTCAGGGACCTTATCTAAATATATAAATTGATATAGAGAAATCCTTAATATATTTAAAACTTTCTTATCTACTGCCTTAAAGGATTTAGTTATTAAATTAGCTAATATTACATCTAATTTATACTTATATTTTAAAGTTCCGTATACTATTTCTGTAATAAGACCTCTATCTTTTTCTCCTACCTGGTATTTATTTAATAGTTGCCTTATAACAATATTTGAATAGGCCCCTTCGTGTAAAACCAAATTTAATATTTCTACAGCAATTTTCCTACTGTTCATTTATAATACCTCAACTTACTCTAATATAGTCCCAATCTCTATAGTATTTCCGTTTAGAAAGCTTTCCACAGACATTCTTTTCCCATTAGGAAATTGAACCTCTTTTATTAATACATAATTATCTGAAGCAGCTACTAAAATCCCTTCTCTATAAGCCTTAACTATAGTACCAGGTTTTTCCCCTTTACTTACTTCCTTCACTTCTGCAACATAAACTTTCATAGTTTTACCCTTATACTGGCAATATGCTACTGGCCAGGGATTTAATCCTCTTACTAAATTAACAATATTAACTGCTGATTTATCCCATTGAATGTGAGCCATTTCCTTATTTAACATTGATGCATAACAGCTATCATTATCATTTTGCTTAATGGGTGTGATTTCATTATTGGCCATAGCTTTTATAGTTTTTACCATTAGCTCTGCGCCATCTTTCATTAAAATATCGTGCAATTCACCAGCAGTCATATTATCAGTGATTTCTATTTTGCTTTGAAGAAGTATATCTCCAGTATCTAATCCTACATCCATAAGCATAGTAGTATTACCAGTATATTTATCTCCATTAATTATACACCAGTTAATAGGTGCTGCCCCCCTATATTTAGGTAGCAGTGAAGCATGGAGATTTATACATCCATACTTAGGGATATCTAGCACTTCTTTAGGTAATATTTGTCCATAGGCTACAACTATAATAAAATCCGGTGCCAATTCCTTTAGCTTATCGATAGCTTCTCTATCATTTTTAAGCTTTATTGGCTGAATAATTTCTATATTATGCTTACGAGCTTCTTCTTTAACCTCACTGTAGCCCACTTTTTTCCCTCTGCCCTTAGGTTTATCTGGCTGGGTAAAAACTGCAATTACATTAAAATTCTCTATGCAAGCTTTCAATGTAGGTACAGCAAATTCAGGTGTTCCCATAAAAACGATTTTCATAACTATTCTTCCTCGTTTCTAACTAATTTATCAGTAAATAAAATACCATTTAAGTGATCAATTTCATGACAGATAGCTCTAGCAAAATAGCCTTCTGCCTCTAAAACAAACTCCTCGCCTTTCTCGTTAAGCGCCTTTACTTTTATCTTATTAGGTCTTTCAACTTCCCCCTGCCTTCCAGGTAAACTTAAGCAGCCTTCAACATCAATACAACTACCGCTCTCTTCTAAGATTTCAGGATTGATAAACACATGTACACCTTCTCCTATATCCACTACAGCAATACGTTTTAATATTCCAACTTGAGGCGCAGCTAATCCAACCCCCTCTTCATGGTACATAGTTTCTATCATATCCTGTATTAACACTTTAATTCTATCGTTTATTTCCTCAACAACTCTGCTTTTCTTTCTTAAAATTTCATCATTATCTTTTCTAATATTTCTTAGTGCCATATTCTTTATACCTCCCTTTATGCTAAGTTATTTGGATTAACATCTAAATTGAGTTTTACTTCTGCATAAACATCCTTCAACTCATCATAAGCAATATTTTTTATTTTTTCGGCTGTATCAAATGAAAATTCACCCTTAAGAATTATCTGCCACCTATACATATCCTTGATTTTTGAAATGGCACAGGGGCATGGTCCAAGCATGCTAATTTCCTCATGTTCCTTTATGAATTCCTGCATTCTAATTCCTAAGGACTTTATAGTTCTTATTAATAGTTCTTCCTTCTCACAACTGAGATTTATATTAATTATCTCCTTAAAAGGTGGATAATTCATACTTTCTCTTATTTTAATTTCTTCATTATAGAATCCATTATAATCATTAGTTAAGGAAAATTGAATACTATAATGATCTGGAGTATAGGTTTGAATTATAACTTCTCCCGACTTGCTACTTCTTCCTGCTCTACCAGATACCTGTGTTAATAGTTGAAAAGTTCTTTCAGCGGCTTTAAAGTCTGGTAAATTCAAAGTTAAATCAGCAGCCAATACTCCCACTAAGGTTACATTAGGAAAGTCTAACCCCTTAGCTATCATTTGAGTTCCGATTAATATTTGAGCTTCTCCCTTTTTAAAGCTTTCATATATATCAATATATGAGTTTTTCTTTCTTGTGGTATCCATATCCATTCTAAGAGTTTTGGCCTTAGGAAAATACTTTTTTACTTCTTCCTCTACTTTTTCAGTGCCAATTCCAAAATACTTAATATATTTACTGGAACATTTAGGGCATTTACTTTCAGTTGGTTCTTTATAACCACAGTAATGACAGTGCATCAAATTATCTTCCCTGTGATAAGTTAAGGTTATATCACACTGTTTACACTTATATACAAAGCCACATTTTCTACAGGAAACAAAGTTGGAGAATCCCCTTCTATTTAAAAATAATATTACTTGCTCGCCCCTATTTAGAGTCTCATTAATAGCCTTATGTAACTTTGAACTAAAAATAGATCTATTATTATTGGCTAATTCCTCTCGCATATCTACTAAAGTCATGGTAGGTAACTTAGCATTATCTACTCTATTTTTAATCTCAATCAGTTCAAATTCTCCTAGTTTTGCTCTATAGTATGTATCTAAAGAAGGTGTAGCAGTGCCTAGCAGTAATTTGCAGCCTTTTCTTTCTGCTAAAAATTCTGCCACCTCACGGGCATCATATTTAGGATTGCTTTCTGATTTATAGCTATTTTCATGCTCTTCATCAATTATAATTATACCTAAATTTTCAAGTGGAAGAAATAAAGCTGATCTAGCTCCAATAACAATCTTTGTTTTTCCTTTTTTAATACGCATCCATTCATCAAATCGTTCACCATCAGACATTTTGCTATGAAAAACGCTTATGTTATTCCCAAATCTCCCTTTAAACCTTTCTACCATTTGAGGAGTTAATGATATCTCTGGAACTAATACAATACTATCTTTTCCTTCTGCTAACATTTTATCCACTATATGAAGATAAACCTCAGTTTTACCACTACCGGTAACTCCATGAAGTAGATACTTGCCTGTTTTTTTACTAAGTATTGAATTTACTGCCTTTTGCTGCTCATCATTGAGAATCTTTGCCAAGTACATATTATATTGCCTGGAATCTAATCTATCAATAACTTTTTCTTCTGTAGTAAGAATGTCATGCTTTATCATTGTATTAATAGAACTCAAAGAATAGCCAAAGTTATTACTTAAAGCACTTTTTGTATATTTACCAGCATTATTCTTAACTGAATTATATATTTCTATATATGGACTTTTGCAGAACCTTCCTTCTAAAAAGGATTTAACATATAATAACTCCGCTGTTTTTTTCCTAACTCCCTTGGTTATACCTGTAGGTATAATCAACTTAATACAATCTAGGTAAGTAGCTAGATATCGTTTTTTCATCATATTGATAAGATCTAAATCTGATTCCTTAAACAAGGGAAACTCGTCACAAATAGTGTTTACGCTTTTTATATAGGGTATCTTTTCCTCTATGTCCTCTTTTAGTTCCAAAACGAAACCATCAATAAGCTTATCTCCTCTTCCAAAAGGGACTTTTACCCTATGTCCAATTTGAATTTTTTCACTTAACTCTATTGGAATTTTATATGTAAATATTTTATCCACCATTATGGACTCATTATTAACTACTACACCAGCATATTTATATTCCATGACCTCTCCCCTTAAAAGAAAAAAGCGCTCTAGCGCCCTTTCAAAATAGTATTAAATATCTCCCTTGCAGCTTCTCTTTTGCTCATCTTATCTAGAGCCAAAACATTTCCATCACTAGAAATTATGTTGATCCTATTATAATCTGAGCCAAATCCAGTATCAGCCCCTGTAATATCATTGGCTATAATATAATCCAAATTTTTCTTTTTAAGCTTAGTGGTTGCATTCTGAATCAAATCATTGCTTTCAGCTGCAAATCCCACCAACAGCTGATTTTCCTTCTTTCTTTTACCTAACTCAGCCAAGATATCGTTATCCTGAACTAACTTTAAGCTTATACCATCACTATGCTTTTTAATTTTATGATTACTATACTTTTCCACCTTGAAATCAGATACAGCTGCACATTTAATTATTATATCAGTGCTATCAAAGTATTCTAAAACAGCTTCTAACATTTCTCCATTAGTATTTACATGTACAAAATTTACCCCTTGAGGCTTATCTATCTTTGCATGTCCTGATATTAATGTTACTTCAGCTCCTCTATCCCTTGCTTCTTCCGCAATAGCATAACCCATTTTCCCAGAAGAATGATTTCCAATGTATCTAACAGGATCTATAGGTGCAATGGTAGCCCCAGCAGTGACTAGTACCTTTTTACCTATCAAATCCTTATTAATATACAATTGCGACAACACTAATTCTGTTATAATCTTAGGATCTGGTAACTTACCTTTACCAACATCTCCACAGGCTAACCTTCCACATTCAGGTTCAATAAAGGTATACCCAAAAGACTTAAGCCTTTCTATATTTTGTTGTACTATTGGATTCTCGTACATATTTGTATTCATAGCAGGAGCAAAAACCACTGGAGCCTTAGTAGCCATTATAGTTGTTGATAGCATATCATCTGCAATACCATTAGCAACCTTGCCAATAATATTTGCAGTAGCAGGTACTACTAATATTAAATCTGCTTTTTTTGCTAATGAAATATGTTGAATTTCCCATACTTTTGGTTCTTGAAACATATCAACTATCACAGCATTTGCACTGATAGATTGAAAGGTTAATGGTGTTACAAATTTTGTAGCATGTTCAGTCATAATAACATCTACATTTATGCCTTTCTTTCTTAGGGCACTTACTATATCTAAAGCCTTATATGCAGCAATACCACCACATACTCCTACTACTATGTTCTTTTTATATAGCATTACTTTATACCTTCTTTTTGTGATTCATATTGTATACAACCAGCATTTACTTCGTTTATAGCTACAGTTAATGGTTTGTTTGAAGCTACTCTAACCATTGGCTCAGCGCCATCTATTAGCTGTCTTGCTCTTTTTGCTGTCACAGTTACTAAAGTGTATCTATTATCTACCTTATTTAACAATTCAACAATTGATGGATTAATCATAGAGTTGTTCATGAATCAAACCCTCCTTGGAATCTAAAATGTCATCTTTTATTCTATCAACTCTGCACTTTTCTGCAACTATTATTGCTTGGATTTTTTTAACAGCATCTTCAACAGTATCATTAACTACTGCATAGTTATATTTTGAAACATAATTAATTTCTTGATATGCTGCTTTAAATCTTGTCATTAAAGATTCTGGTGTTTCACTACCTCTTTGAATTATTCTATTCTTAAGTTCTTCCATAGATGGAGGTAATATAAAAATAAATACACCAGCAGGGTAAACCTCTTTCACCTTAAGGGCACCCTGAATATCTATTTCTAAAATTACATCCTTGCCTTCCTCAATAGCCTTAAGTGCCTCTCCTTTAGGGGTGCCGTAATAATTCCCGTAAACTTCGGCATATTCTAGAAAATCATCTTTCTCAATTCTTTTTTGGAATTCTTCCCTAGTTATAAAATAGTAGTTCTTACCATGTACTTCTCCTACTCTTGGAGCTCTTGTAGTAGCTGAAACAGATAACCAAAAATCAGCATTCTCTAATAAAGCCTTACAAATAGTCCCCTTTCCAGCACCAGAAGGACCGGACAAAACTATCAAAACTCCCTTTTTCTTCATTATTCATCAACCTCGTCAACTGTTTCTTCTTCTTTAGATGATAATCTATGGGCTACAGTTTCTGGTTGAACTGCTGAAAGAATAACATGGTCACTATCTGTAATAATAACAGCTCTTGTCCTTCTTCCATAAGTTGCATCAATTAACATCCCTCTATCTCTTGCTTCTTGAATTATTCTTTTTATAGGCGCTGACTCTGGGCTTACAATAGCAACTAATCTGTTTGCAGAAACAATATTTCCAAATCCAATATTAATTAACTTAATACTCATTACCTTCCTCCTACACTATTCAATATTTTGAATTTGCTCCCTTATTTTTTCAATTATATTTTTTATATTCAAAGCAGAATTTGTTATATCAATATCATTGGATTTTGAAGCGATAGTATTAGTTTCTCTGTTCATCTCCTGAACTAAAAAGTCTAATTTTCTACCTACCGGCTCATCAGAATCTAATGCAACCTTCATCTGCTCTATATGACTTTTTAACCTTGTGATTTCTTCATCTATACTGCACTTATCAGCATATATTGCTAACTCCAAATTTAGTCTATTCTCATCAATTTCTACATTTTCTAGAAGCTCCTTTAACCTATCCATTAGTTTAGCCCTATAGGTAGGAACTACAGTGTCTGCCTTTTCTTCTATTAAATTAACCTCATTCATAATTTGATTACACTTAGATATAATATCTTCCTTAAGCTTGTTTCCTTCAATTCTTCTCATTTCTTTAAGGGCTCGAATAGCCTCTAGCAAAGGATTCTTAAGCATTTCCCAAAGACTATCCACATCTTCTTCATCCTCTTGAACATAAATAACATCTGGAAACCTAGCTATTAAAGATACTGATATATCATCTCTTACCTGTGGATATCTATTTTTTATCTCAGTTAAGCACTTAACATAACTGTCAGCTAAAGTGTGATTTAACTGCGCACTAAGTCCCAATTTCTCATAATTATTATATGTAATATAGAGGTCTATTTTTCCCCGACTTATATTTTCGCTAATTAACTTACGAATCCTGTCTTCTAAGCTATTCATCATTCTTGGCATTCGGATATTAATATCAAGATATCGGTGATTGACACCCTTTATTTCTACATTAAAGCTTATTTTACCTTCAACTTCATATCCACAGCGACCAAAACCTGTCATACTATATATCACTATTTATCATCTCCAGTCATAATTACACTCTTCTAACAATTATACTAATTATACATAATCTTCACCTACTATTTCAAGGAGTTTTTTTAAATTTGCTTCATTTTATGCATTAAATCTTCCATTTTCTCTTATTTAATGCTCTACTTCTCCTGAAACATACCTCTAACTTCATCAATGATTTTAGTTTTACTTAGGGCTAATATTAACTTTATTCTTGCTTTTTGTCCAGGCATATGATCTACAAAAATTACTCCCATATCCCTTAGCATTTTACCTCCGCCTAAATAACCATAAGAATCATGGACTCTCCCTTCAAAACATCTTGATACAGCTACTACTACAACGCCTTCTCTAATAGCTCGTTCAATTCCTGAAAGCATAGCAGGCGGAACATTACCTCTGCCAAAAGCTTCTAATACTATACCTTCATCTCCTTTATCTATACAGTAATTTATTAAGCTGGAATCTTGACCTGCAGTACATTTAATTACATCAACATTTGCATTAATATTATCCACCATGATTTTCTTAGACAAAATATTATTTCGATAAAATATCACTTCATTATTATCCACAATTCCTAAAGGTCCAAAGGATGGCGTTGCAAAAGCGTCTATACTTACAGCATTTACCTTAGTTACTTCACTCGCACTATTTAATTTACCATTAAAGCATACAAGTACACCTCTGTTCCTGGCCTGATCCGAAATAGCTGTACAAATAGCTTCAGCTAAATTAGACGGGCCATCATATCCCAGCTCTGAACTACTTTTCATTGCGCCTGTAAATATCACAGGTTTTGGTGTATCTATGGTTAAGTCTAGTAAATATGCTGTCTCCTCCAAAGTGTCTGTGCCATGAGTAACTACTACGCCGTCAATGTCTTTCCTAGCTAATAACTTCTTTACAAACTTAGACAGGTCCAACATAGTTTCTATATTCATATGAGGACTAGGCAAATTTGAAAAAGTGTATGTTTCAATTTCGCAAAATCGTTCGATACCTGTAACCATCTTCATTATTTCTTCACCTGTAAGTCCTGGTACCGCTGCCTTAATCCTATCATCAACTATCATGGAGATAGTTCCTCCATTAAATACTACTGCTACCTTTTTCATATTCCCTCCATTTTTACCTTCTCAAGCTAATTGATATGGTCAGTTATCACTAAATCAGATAAGGAAACATAAAATCTTTTATCCGAATCCACTTCCTTCACTAAAGCGCAATTTTTTTCCTCAAAAATTTGCTCCAACATCACAGCTTTACTTCTATATTCTACATCTATGTAACCTTTAGACTCCATAACTTCTTTAGCATTTTGAAAATCCATGTATAAACCTCCTTGATTATATAATAATAATGTCGTGTATCATTATGTTATTTGCTATAATATAAGTATTATTGAAAGGATGTGTTTTTATGTGGAAAGAATTTAAGAAATTTGCTATGCGAGGTAATGTAATAGACTTAGCAGTGGGTATTATAATTGGTGGTGCTTTTAACAATATCGTCTCTTCACTAGTTAAGGATATCATTACCCCTCTAATTGGAATTCTTCTCGGTAAAATTGACCTTAAAGATAGGGTTTGGACTATTGGTTCAGTAAATGTTACATATGGTGTATTCTTACAAAATGTCTTAGACTTTTTAATTATTTCTTTCTCCGTATTTATTATGGTCAAAGCGATAAATAAACTCAGTAACATACGAAAAGCTGAAGAAGAGAAAGCTGAGGAAAATAAGCAAATTTCAAAAGAAGAACAGCTCCTATCTGAAATTAGAGATTTACTAGCTGCTAATATCATAAAAAAAGGATAAAAGCATCTTTACAGATGCTTTTTCTTTACTCTGTGAAGCATTTCAATATGTGGTATATTATCCTCTAAATATGGCTCTGATACTGGCAAAAATCCTACACTTTTATAAAATTCCAATAAATATAACTGGGCTGATATTCTAATAGCATTTTCATTAAATTCATTTTTTATAAAATCTATGGCAATTTTCATCATTTCAGAAGCTATTCCTTTTCTTCTATAATCTTTTCTTACTACCACCCTTCCGATAGAAGGCTCATTGTAAGATACTCCCTTAGGTAATATCCTTACAGAAGCTATAATATCTCCTTCATGATTTTTCTTAAAAAGTTGATAAGAAACCTTATCTTTATCATCACAATCCAAATATATACACTGTTGCTCAACCACAAAAATTTCGCTTCTCAATTTTAAAATATTATATAATTCCTCAGGGGATAGGTCATTAAAATATTTAATGTTCCACTCCATTTATTTCCTCCTTTGCAGTGTTGCCGTATAAATGCTTACTTTATATATAGTATCACATTACATTTAGGTACGCCATAATTTAGTAAAACTAACTTTCATCTTCATGTGTAAAACATATAAAAAAGAGCCGTTAAAAAATTCGGCTCAATGCTATGTTAAGAATTTAAATCGAAGGTTACATCTTCAGCACTCACTCTATAAGCAAGACTTGCTAATTCACTTTCTAATTCCCCAATCCTATGGTTTAATTCTTCAATAGTATCCTTCAAGATTAAGTTTTCTCTAGTTACTTCATCTATTTCTCTCAACTCTGAATCCACGTACTTTTTTTTCGGTGATGTTTTACACACTACGCACTCTACTGTCCAATTTTCTCCATCCTTCTCCTTTTTTACTCTAGCTTTAAATTCTCTGCTATTGCACCTACTGCAGATATTTTCTAGGGTTTCATACTTTTCTAGCTTCACATTAGATACTATGGTTCCACATTCGGAACATACAGCATCATACTCACCAGGTCTTTGATTAAGATTAAATACTACACTCCCACATTTAAAGCAACTTTTTGTAATCTCCATACAAATCACCCCTATAACTATTTATGCTTGTAATACCTTTTTTATTACAGCGGGGAATACATAAAAACTGTCTAAAAATTGCTGATATTTTTTTTATAATCTAATGATACTTTGTAACTTTCTATAATATATATCAATATACTATTGCAGAAAGATTAATTTATAGTTAAGAGGGATAGCTTATGCAGAATAAAGACACATACACAATTAAAAACCGTTGCAAATTATCTTTACTTTTTCTAACACTATTATTGATGTCATTACCTATAATATTAAGCTATGATTTCCTAATATATGAACAGTCAAAGGAAAAACATCTATTAAGTACTAACACTTCTAAATTTTCAAGAGATAATAAGACCTCAAACTCATCTTCAGATATCAAAATAATTGATACATCTAAGCAAATATCAGATGAACATACTAAGAATCCACATACACCTAAGAAGAAACAAGTAAAAAATCAAGAAAATCCTCTTTATACATCATTCCCTTCCGTTGCTGCAGAAGAAGTGTATACATTTGGACGAAACGAAGGAAAAAAATATGCCTTTTTAACCTTTGACGATGGACCTAATTCCGTTATTACCCCCCAGGTTTTAAAAATTCTAAAAGATTATGATGTTAAAGCTACTTTTTTTGTATTAGGAAGTAACGCTGATAATAATCCTGATATTTTAAAAAGAATCTTTGACGAAGGACATGCCATAGCCAACCATACTTATAGTCACGATTATAAAAAAATATATCCGAACTATAAAGTTAATATAGATGTATTTCAAGCTGAAGTATATAAAACGAAAGACACTATTTTAAAAATCGTCGGTTCATCATCTTCTTCACGAGTTGTACGATTCCCAGGTGGCTCCTTTGAAAGCTGGAAGGAGCCAATGAAGAATAAACTAATTAGTCAAGGTATGTATTATGTTGATTGGAATGCAGAAAATAATGACGGATTAAAACATAATGTATCAATAGAAGAGCAACTGAACTCATTAACTCAAAATATAAATTATGCTGAAAGCTGTAATAAAAATATAGTGGTTTTAATGCACGATTCCGTTATGAAGCAAACAACAGTTGATGCATTACCTTCTATAATAGAATTGATAAAATCTAAAGGCTATACTTTTGCATTAATACATTAAATAAAGACACATAATATTTTCATCAATATTTAAAAGGGTTGTTGCAAACTTAACTAATTTAGTAGTTATGCATCAGCCCTTTTTGAATACTTTCAATAGGCCTTATAAAAAATAGTTTTGCTAATCCATATTGCCACTTAAAATTACCATAAAAAATCTTATGGTTTGTAGTTATATTACCTTCTAAATTATCAAATAATAGATTCAGGAATTATTTAAGGGAGTTGGTTCTTGTGACAGTTGGAGCAAAGGTAAAACAAACCTTAGCTACTCTTAAAGGTGTAGAAAGTACACTAAGAGTCTATTCTCTACAAAGTAGCAATGAAGATGAGAAAGAGGTCTATAGATCAGCATTAAATACTACAAAGGAGGTCATAAAAGACTTAGAAAATAGACTAAAGGTATTAGAATATGAAGAACCTCAATACAAAGGTAATTAAATAGGTGATAAAAATGCAAAATTGGTTAATTATGCTCTTAAGAGCAATTAGTATGTTTGTAGTTACTATACCCTTAATAAGATTACTAGGTAGAGGTAATCTACGGAATATAACACCATTTAAATTTGTTAATTACACCATAATCGCCTTAATGATTGCCCTTATTTCCTTAGGAGTAGTCCCTAATATTTTACATTCCATTATAGTCTTAGGTGCTTG
Source organism: Clostridium sp. UBA3947 (assembly GCA_002385545.1). Lineage (GTDB taxonomy): Bacteria > Bacillota > Clostridia > Clostridiales > Clostridiaceae > Clostridium_AU. The sequence continues at coordinate 2,712 of DGDR01000111.1, read as the reverse complement.
GTTTGCTTTATTATTAAGTCTAGACTACTTATCCTTAAAGAGTAAAGCCATACATGACGTCATTAACGGAAAAGAAACCATAATAATGAAAGATGGTAAGGTCATGGAAGCAAACCTTAAAGAGGTACACTTCACTGGCGAAGATCTTTTACGGGAATTGCGATCAAAAAATATTTTTAATTTGGCAGACGTTGAATTTGCGGTTATGGAGTCTACTGGAGAAATAAATGTAATGGTTAAATCTGATAAAAAACCTCTTACAGCTCATGATATTCAAAAAAAGGTTGCTCCAAAATCAGAACCACAAACTGTAATACTTGACGGAAATATATTAGATGAATCCCTAGCTAATCGTGGTTTGAACAGAGCTTGGTTAAAGGTTGAATTAGCAAAGGCTGGAGTTTCATTGGATAATGTATTTATTGGTCAAGTTGATTCTTCAGGTGATCTCTATTTAGACTTATTTGATGATTCTGTCCAGATATCTCAGCCTAAGGTGAAAGAATTACTTTATGCTAATATTCAGCAATGTCACGCTGACCTGCTTTCCTACGCCCTAGAAACAGATAATAAGACTGCAAAAGAAATGTATAGTAAAAATGCAGACAAACTAAAAACATTGATAAATAAACTAGAACCTTACTTATTAAACTAGAAGGTGGTGGCTTTATGTCAAATAAAAAGAAGAAAAAGTTAACGCCTACTCAACAAGAATATCAAGATTTTGCTAAGGATTTGACTCCCAAAAGACCAGTTCTAAGAAATTGCTTCAGAGCTTTTATTGTAGGTGGCTCTATTTGCGTATTCGGTGAGTTATTAAAGTGGTTTTTTGTAAAGTATTTTTCTTTTCCTGAAGAACAAGCAAGCGATCCAGCTGTAGCTGTATTAATAATTCTATCAATTCTATTTACTGGCTTTGGAATTTTCGATCATCTTGGCCAATGGGCTGGAGCTGGTACAGCTATTCCTATAACTGGATTTGCTAACACCATGGCTTCTGCTGCTATTGAACATAGAACAGAAGGATATGTTTTAGGTGTTGGTGGTAATATGTTTAAGCTATCTGGATCTGTAATTGTATTTGGAACGGTGGCTGCTTTCTTTGTAGCTGTGATTACACTCATCATCAGAGCGTTAGGTGGGATATAAATGTTAAAGGGTCGTCGAACTTGGGTTTTTAAATCTAAACCTACAATCCTTGCATCTGCAGCCATCGGTGGTCCTTTCGAGGGAAAAGGACCTTTAGCAGAAGATTTTGATGTACTTCACCAAGATGTTTGGTTAGGCCAGGATAGCTGCGAGAAGGCTGAAAAAAAACTATTAGAACAAGCCTGCGAAACTGCAATAAATAAAGCTAATGTAAAAAAAGATGATGTTAATTTTTTTATTAGCGGAGATTTAATGAATCAAATAATATCAAGCAGCTTTACTGCTCGAACATTGGGGATACCTTATCTAGGTGTCTTCGGGGCTTGCTCAAGTTCTATGGAGGGATTATCCTTAGCCTCATTAATAATAGACAGTGGTGCAGCCAATTATGTAGTAACAGGAGCCTCAAGCCATAATATCGCAGCAGAAAAACAATTTAGATACCCTACTGAATATGGAGGTCAAAAGCCACCTACTTCTCAATGGACTGTTACAGGAGCTGGTGCTGCCTTATTATCAAATAGCGGCTACGGACCCAAGGTAACATCAGCTACTATTGGTAGAATAGTAGACATGGGAATAAGCGATCCCTTTGATATGGGAAGCGCAATGGCTCCTGCTGCAGTGGATACCATCGAAGCACATTTTCGAGACCTAGATATAGCTACCAGTTACTATGATTTGATTGCCACTGGAGATTTAGGAAGTGTTGGACATAGAATTGCAGGTGAATTATTAATAAAACATGGTATGGATATACCTACTGAAATATTTACAGATTGCGGGTTACTAATATACGGTAAGGATCAACCTGTATTTGCCGGTGGTAGCGGTTGCGGTTGTTCAGCTACAGTTACTTATGGACATTTTCTTCGACGAATGAGAGAAGGCGAGTTAAAAAGAATTTTAATTGTTGCCACTGGCGCACTACACTCACCCTTATCATATCAACAAAAAGAAAGTATCCCATGCATAGCACATGCAGTATCTATAGAAATATAACGATTCTAGTGTTTATGTATTGTTTTTAAACCTGAAAGGAGGTGAATCTTATGACAGTAGCTACTAAAATGCAGCAAGCTATAGCAGGTATTGAAAGTGCTTGTGCTACAATGAAAACTTTTGCTCTAGAAACAGAAGATCAGCAAGCAAAAAAGGATTTTCAAGCAATAGCTAAAAACCTTGATAGCGCCTTACAAACTCTTAAAGGAAGGCAGCAGTACATCGAACAGCAAGAACCACAATATAGACAACAATAAGGCTTTCAAAGAGTATAAATTTATATTCTCTTTCATATACAATTTAGGAAAAGTATCAGGCTTTTACCTGGTACTTTTTATTTCACATGATTTAGTTAGAAATATCTAATCTTTTTTAAGTTTTAGTGCAGCATATATAGCATATGTGCTACACTTTATATAGAAAGTAATATTATTCTACTATGTCTAAGGAGGTATGAAACATGGCCAACTTATTAGTTATGGGAGGTACAAACTTCGTCAGCAGTTCACTGGCAAAATATTTAATATCAAAAGGCTATAATGTGGATATTTTGACCAGAGG
>DGDR01000232.1 GCA_002385545.1 Clostridium sp. UBA3947 | reverse complement strand
TTCATAAACTTTTTACAGTACCAAAGTATGAAGGGATAACTCCCTGACTTTTTCTCCATTAATTAAATATAATTCTACACAATATTATAAATTCCTTTTATAATTTTAATATTATAAAAGGAATTTATACAGTGATTAGTCATATTTCATCTTTCCATTAAGCTCTTTATTTAATTTTTTTAAAGCTCTTTTCTCAATCCTAGAGACGTAGGAACGTGATATCCCTAGTAAATTAGCTATTTCTCGCTGGGTTTTTGTGTTACCATCAATAAGACCATATCTCATTTCTATAATTATCTTCTCTCTCTCTGATAAACATGTATTAATCTTTGCATATAACTTTTTAACCTGTATTTTATTTTCTACAATTTCGATTACCGAATCCTCTTCACTGCTTAAAACATCCATGAGAGATATCTCATTCCCCTCTTTATCGACACCAATGGGATCCTGTAAATATACCTCTCCTTTTATTTTCTTATTATTACGTATTAACATCAAAATTTCATTTTCTATACATCGGGCTGCATAAGTAGCAAGTCTTGTACCTTTTGAACTATCAAAGGAATCAATAGCCTTAATTAAACCAACTGTACCTATGGATATTAAATCATCTATATCTTTGCCTGGATAAGAGTATTTCTTAACTATGTGGGCTACCAACCTTAGGTTCCTTTCCACCAAAATACTTTTGGCTAATAAATCTCCTTCCTTTAACTTAACAAGGTAATATCTTTCTTCCTTTTCATCCAAGGGCTGTGGAAAAGAGTTGCCACTGGTTATATAGGCAGTTAAGAAGGTGACGCTGCCAAACATATCCAATAGATAGTTTACAAACAACACAGGATGTTCCCCCTAATAATGCTTATTAATATTCTATTCCAGCCCTATGGATTTGTTTCCTATTTAAAAAATCTTTTCCACCACTGTCTTGAAAATTGGAGCAGCGGTGGAGCCGCCACCTTCATTTTCTACATCTATATCCTGTACATAAACAATAATAGAATAATATTTCCCGTCATTCTTCACATAGCCAGCAAACCATCCGTCAGAAAACTTCTTCAATTCTCCGTTTTCCTCCAAATATCTTGTATTTGTTCCAGTTTTACCTCCACAATCCACCCCATTAATATAGGCTAATTTTCCTGTTCCCTTCTGATCTGTGACCACTTTTCTCATATTTGCCTTTATTATAGAAGCAGTTTTTTCATCCAAAACCCTATTCTTAATTGTTGTAAAGCTTTGTATTTCATCACCATTATTATTTACTAGTGAATCTACTAAATAAGGCTTTACATAAATGCCATTATTAACAACTGTATTAACTATAGCTAAGGCTTGTAGCGGTGATATCCTCATACTTTGACCTATTCCAATCATGGATAAAGAAGAAGGAGCATAAGAAACATTTTTTAGCTTATCGTAGTCCTTACCAAATATTTTTTTCAAATCTAACTCCTGAGGAGCAACAATATCTCCTGTAACCTCGTAATTGCCACTAAAGTTTAGTACCTTTTGAAAAAATCCTTGATTATACGCAGTCATATAAATTCTTTTAAAGCCTATTAAAGAGGCTAACCTTTCAAAATAGGTATTACATGAGAAGGTATAGGCCTCTTCCATGTTCACCAAGCCATGATTATTTTCACTTTCAGTACATCGTATTGCCAAGTTAGCTAGGCTCTTATCTTTTTCTAATGCTGCCTCTGCCACTATTGTTTTAAAAATGGAGCCTGGTTCAAACCCATTTTCAGTAGCTGAACATAAAATTATATTAGGCTTCCAATAATCCCGTTGAACCATAGCTTTAATTTTTCCTGTAGAGGCTTCCATAACTACAACTCCAATTTGATTATAGTCCTTCCATTCATCCTTACTTAATGCTTCTTTAATTTTGTCCTCCATCTCTTTATCCGTTGTTAGCTTAATATTAATGTTTTTTTCAGGCACTACATATTTTTCATACTTTATAACTCCGTTTACGTCCTTTTCAAAAGATAAATAAGGAAAAATGTTCTTCTTCGTAATGTTAGCTATGTAGCTTTCAAGAGAACCTTCTTCCTTAGGATTATTGTTATTATCTAGATTATTGGTAAGTATATTCTGATAATCCCATGCATTATAGCGATCAACCACAGTTTTAATGAAGCAATAGGTCCCTTTAACTCCTTTGATATCCTTCAGTTTATAGTAGGTTTCTTCGTCTATTTCGTAATACAATCTTCTATTAGTCATATTATATTGAAGCTTAGTTAAATCATAATCTTCATTATATCCTCTTAAGGTATATATTAAAGTGTTTAATTGAGCCATATCTGTATTCCTATTATTCTTAATATAGCTATTTACATCTATAACAAAATAAAATTTATTTTCATATTTTAATAGTTCCTTATTATTGCTGTCTAGTAGCATATATTTTATATCGCTTATAGGTTCATTAATCATATACTGCTCCATAGTTATTACACTAAGCTCACTGCCCTTAAATACATTGATATATATAGTTCTAAGAATTAGCAATGTTAGTATAACGCATATTACAACTGCTGTTTGAAGCGTTCTTTTTTTTATTTCCACAGATAGCATAAACCACTTCACCTCAGCTAAATTCTAGCCTATAGTAAAGTGGTTTATTCAATAATTATATTATTTTTTCACAATTATCATATCATTTACTTCAAGCTTTTCATCACATTGAATTGTATATATCATTTGTGCTACAGGAGTTGATTCCAGCTTATTTCCTTCTAAATCTCTCATATCATTGAGTTTTATTTTAAAGTAATCTCCTACAGGTCTTAAAACCTCTGCTTCTTCTCCTTCAAATACCTTATTTCTCTGTTCAATAGTGGCTCTTTTAGTTTCTTCATTATAGTTTTTAACTACCCCTACTATATCATAATTCCTAATATATGAAGAGTTTTCATATACTTGTTTATTAGGATCATTGAAATAAAAGCCTGTATAATATTGTCTGTGGCTTACCTTATCTACATCTTCTAACCATTTTTTATTAAACACATAATTCTCTGGATCCTTCCAATATGCATCTAGAGCTTCTCTGTAGGCCTTTGTTATTACAGCCACATAAAAGGCACTTTTCATTCGCCCCTCAATTTTGAAAGAAGAAATACCAGCAGAAACTAATTGTGGTATATACTCTATCATGCATAAATCCTTAGAATTCATTATATAGCTACCCTTATCATCCTCTAATATCTGATAATATTCTCCAGGTCTCTTTTCTTCTGTAAGATAATACTTATATCTGCAAGGCTGAGCACAAGCGCCTCTATTTGCATCCCTTCCAGTTAAAAAGTTTGATAGTAAGCATCTTCCTGAATATGCCATGCACATAGAACCATGAACAAAAGCTTCAATTTCGCACTCAGCAGGAAGCTTTTTTCTCATTTCTATAATTTCATTCATAGACAATTCCCTTGCTAATACAATTCTTTTTATCCCTTGTTTGTACCAAAAGAGACCACTTCTATAATTCACATTATTGGCCTGTGTACTTAAATGCAACTCAAAATTTGGAACAACTTCTCTTGCTGTCATTATAATTCCTGGGTCAGAAACTATAAGAGCATCTGCGCCAAGATTGTATAATTCCACTAAGTATTCCTCTAAGCCGTCTAAATCTTCGTTATGTGGAAATACATTCAAAGTTACATATACCTTCTTACCTCTATCATGAGCATATTTTATGCCCTCTTTTAAATCCTCATTAGTAAAATTATCTGCAAAGGCTCGAAGATTCAATTTGCTTCCACCTAAATATACTGCATCAGCACCAAAATCAATGGCTGTTTTTAATTTTTCAAGATTACCTGCTGGTGATAAAATTTCTGGTTTTTTCACTTCTAATCCTCCTAGTTTTATGATTTCCTCCTTATAACAGCTATACCATCTCCCATTGGAAGTATGCTAGTTATAAGTTTTTCATCTTTAGTAACCATATCAATAAATTTCTTCATCCTTTTTACTATGGTAATTTTTCTTCTAACTAAAAATTCTCTAGATACTACCATTCCTTTATAAAGTACATTGTCAGCGATAATTACTCCATCGTCATTTAACAACCGCATGCAGTGTGGAAAAAACTCATTATAATGGCCTTTTCCAGCATCTATAAATATAAGATCATATTTGCCCTGTAAACCTTCTAGTATTTCTAAGCAATCACCCTGAAGCACATGAATATTCTCTCTTAAGCCAGCCTTTTCAATGTTATCCTTAGCAAGGGCTACCATCCTGTCATCTCTTTCTATAGTATCAATATGTTCGACGGTTTTACAACTACAATACATAAGAATAGATGAATATCCAATAGCTGTGCCAAGCTCTAGTATTCTCACTGGCTTAATAATACCAACCATTTGCTCTAGATAATTGGCAACCTCCTTATGAATTATTGGAACTTTATTTTCCTTTGCATAGTCCTCTAGCTCCTTTAAAATTCCTTGTCGTTCAGGTAATAAATCTCTGATATATTGTTCCATATAATCATAAGTAATATTGCTCATTTGCTTCCTCCACGTCTATTTAATTACTTTGATATTTTCTTACCGCTTCATTATGTTTTTCTAAAGTTACATTAAATTCATGAGAACCATCATTTCTTGCACAAAAATACAGGTAATTAGTATCCGCAGGATTTAAAGCAGCGTCAATTGATGCTTTTCCTGGATTACTAATTGGTCCAATAGGCAGACCCTGAATAACATAAGTATTATAAGGTGAATTAATCTTATAATCATCTAAACTTAATTTTTCCTTATGGACTCCTAATGAATACTGAACTGTTGGGTCAGATTGAAGGGGCATGCCTATTTTTAATCTATTGGCAAAAACTGAGGATACTAAAGTTCTTTCCTCTGCAACCTGAACCTCTTCTTCAATCATAGATGCTAAAGTTATTATTTTATCTATATCCTCATCCTTTAATTCATTAGGACTGGTCCTTCTAACCTCTTCAATTCTATTTTCAAAATTCCTTAACATTGATCTAATAATGGAATTCCCGCTAGAACCTTTAACAAAATCGTAGGTATCAGGAAACAAGAAGCCTTCTAAGGCATATTTCCTTCCAGAATCCTTTTTTATATATGAGGGAAGTTCATACTTTTGGCTGCTTTCTATAAAATCCTTTTTACTTATTACACCTTTTTCTTCAAGAATAGCTCCTATTTCTTCTAAATTCTTACCTTCTGGTATTGTAACTCTGGCAACTCCTGAATCCTCCGACGGTTCTGCCTGATCGATAGCTAAAAGCAACTCATCCAAGGACATATCCGAACTAATATTAATTTCACTTTTCTTAACGCTGATATCTGCTGGATTAAATTTCATATAAAAGGTTATTAACAAGGCGCTTTTAATCTTACCTTCCTTATTTAACCTATTTACTATAGATTTAACTGTGTCACCATTCTTAATAGTGATTTTCTCAGAGCCATTAATATTTTTTAGCGGCTTCTTAATAATGCTTATATAATAGCCTCTGACTCCAATTACAATACACATAATCACTATCCATACTTTAGCCACGATCTTTATTATTTTCTTTTCCATTTTATTTCCCCCATATAAAATGTATTTAACTGTTGTTTCTTCTAGCTGCCTTCTTTCTCATCTCTGCGTTTAGTATTTTTTTCCTCATTCTGATAGACTTTGGTGTCACTTCTACTAGTTCATCATTGTTTATAAATTCCAAGCACTGTTCTAAGGACATTTTTTTAACGGGTGTTAATTTTAAAGCATCATCTGAACCAGAAGCACGAGTATTACTTAAATGCTTTTTCTTACATACGTTAACCTCGATATCTTCAGCTCTTGAGCATTCTCCCGCAATCATACCTTCGTAAACCTCAGTTCCAGGTTCGATAAACAAGGTTCCTCTTTCTTGGGCATTATACAATCCATAAGTTATAGCCTCACCAGTTTCGAAAACTACTAATGATCCCCTGGTTCTCTGAGGTATATCTCCTTTATATTCCTCGTAGCCAGTGAAAATACTATTCATTATACCGTTACCCTTAGTATCGGTCATAAATTCGTTTCTAAATCCTATTAAACCTCTAGATGGAATGGAAAACTCTAATCTAACATATCCATTTACCGCGGAAGTCATATTTTTCATTTCTGCCTTTCTAGGGCCTAGTTTTTGAATAACGGCACCCATAAATTCTTCAGGCACATCTATAGTTAATAATTCCATAGGCTCTAAAGTTTTTCCTTCTTTTTCTTTATATATAACAGAAGGTTTTGATACCTGGAATTCATAACCTTCTCTTCTCATAGTTTCTATCAAAATAGAAAGGTGTAATTCTCCTCTACCACTTACCTTAAAAGTATCTGGTGACAATTCCTCTACTCTCAAACTAACATTGGTTTCTAACTCTTTCATAAGTCTGTCTCTAAGATGTCTAGATGTAACATATTCTCCTTCTCTGCCAGCAAAAGGAGAGTCGTTTACTAGGAAGTTCATGCTGATTGTTGGTTCATCAATATCTACAAAGGGTAGTGCCTCTGGTGCAGCACTATCTGCTATAGTCTCACCAATATTCACTTCTCCTAACCCACTTACAGCTACTATGTCCCCAAGTTTAGCCTCTTCTACTTCAACACGCTTAAGTCCATCATACACATAGAGTCCTGACACCTTTACATTATGACTACTGCCATCTTTATGAATTATAGCTACGTTTTGATTCTTTTTAATAACTCCTCTTTCTATTTTGCCTATGCATATTCTTCCTACATAGTCATTGGTATCGATTGTGGTAACCAATAGCTGCAAAGGTCTATCTAAATATCCTGTTGGTGGTTCTACCTTTTCAATTATAGTATTAAATAAAGGCTCCATGTTTGAGCTTGGTTTATCCAAATCAATTGTAGCATATCCTTCCTTTGCAGAACAATAAACTAGTGGAAAATCAAGCTGCTCATCATTAGCTCCTAACTCTACAAAAAGATCAAAAACCTCATCAATAACTTCCACAGGTCTAGCATCAGGCTTATCAATCTTATTTATAACCACTATCGGTTTTAAACCAAGTTCTAAAGCCTTTTTTAATACAAATTTTGTTTGAGGCATTGTCCCTTCATAAGAGTCCACAACTAGTAGTACACTATCTACCATTTTAAGTACTCTTTCTACCTCTCCGCCAAAATCTGCATGCCCTGGAGTATCTACAATATTTATTTTAATACCCTTATAGGTGACAGCTGTATTTTTTGCCAGTATAGTTATGCCCCTCTCTTTTTCGAGATCGTTGGAGTCCATAACTCTCTCTTCAACCTTTTCATTATTTCGAAAAACATGACTTTGTTTTAGCATAGCATCTACTAAGGTAGTCTTACCATGGTCAACATGAGCTATAATGGCGATATTTCGTATATCTTCTCTAATGTATTTATTCATTTTTGCCTCCGTCTATATAAACTAAGATTATAATCAAAAATAAAATTGGATACCTTGTACCCAATTTTACCTGTGCCATATTAATTCTAATATTATGATAATGAAATGTCAACTTAATAAAAACTATGCTATTAATTGGTTCATAACTGTTTATGTTATGATAAATAATCCAGGGGAGCTGGATTAATTCAACCTATCAAATTTCCATAATTATTGGAAGTATCATCGGCTTTCTCTTGGTTCTCTCATAAAGGAAGTTTCTTAAATCCTCCTTCATTGTAGTTTTTAAAGTTGCCCAATCTCTAATGCGATTTTCCTCACATTCTCTTAAAGCATTTTTAACAACAAGCCTTGCCTCTTCCATTAGATCCTCTGATTCCCTTACGTATACAAAACCTCTGGAAATGATATCCGGTCCTGCAATAACATTGCCGCTTTCTTTTTCCATAGTTACAACTACTGTAAGTATACCATCCTGTGATAGATGTTTTCTATCTCTTAATACTATATTACCAACATCTCCGACACCTAACCCATCTACAAAGACATTTCCAGAAGGAACACTACCATTAACCTTTATTGAATCTCTAGTAACTTCAACTAAATTCCCTATATCCACAATCAAGGTATTAGCACTATCCATTCCTAATTTAACAGCTAATTCTGCATGCTGCTTAAGATGTCTATATTCACCGTGAACAGGTATAAAAAATTTAGGCTTTACTAAGCTATGCATAAGCTTTAGCTCCTCTTGACATGCGTGTCCGGAAACGTGAACTTCAGCTAAATCTTCATAAATTACCTCTGCTCCATTCTTAAATAGTTGATTTACAACCCTTGATACAAACTTCTCATTTCCTGGAATTGGGGTAGCAGATATTATCACAGTATCTCCAGGACTTATACTAACCTTTTTGTGCTCATTACTAGCAATTCTAGACAGAGCAGACATAGCCTCACCTTGGCTACCAGTGGTAATTATAGTAACCTTTTCAGCTGGATATTTATTTATAGCATCAATGCTGATAAGAACATTATCATTTGCTTGAATATATCCTAATTCTGTTCCTACAGCTACAATGTTTTCTAAACTTCTACCGGATACGGCCACCTTTCTTCCATACTTTTCGGAAGCGGTTATAATTTGTTGAATTCTATGAATATTTGAAGCAAAAGTTGCTACAATAATTCTACCAGTAGTCTTTGAAAATATCTTTTCAAAGGTTTCACCTACAGTGCTTTCTGACATAGTATAGCCAGGTCTCTCTACATTTGTACTGTCCGCTAACATTACAAGTACACCCTTGCGACCCAATTCCGCAAATCTGCACAAATCTATTACTTCTCCATCTATAGGAGTATAGTCTATCTTAAAATCACCTGTATGCAAAACTATTCCCAGTGGCGTATGTATTGCTATAGCCACTGAGTCAGCTATACTATGATTTGTCTTAATGAATTCTACTGACATTTTATCTAATTTTACTATATCCTTAGGGCTTACAGTTCTAAGATCGGTAACACTTAGTAAATTATGCTCCTTCAACTTAGTTTGTAATATGCCTAGGGTTAACTTAGTACCGTATACTGGTACGTTTAATTGCTTTAATACGTAAGGTAGAGCTCCTATATGATCTTCATGTCCATGAGTGAGAAATATTCCTTTTACCTTTTCCACATTTTTTAATAGATAACTTATATCAGGTATGACAATATCTATTCCGAACATCTCTTCATCTGGGAACTTTAATCCGCAATCAATTACTATTATTTCCTCTTTATATTCAATAACGTAAAGGTTTTTTCCAATCTCGTTAACGCCCCCAAGAGGTATAATCTTGATTTTATCCTTCTCCTTCCTCATTGAATCATCCTCCTTCTACTTCAGCTCAGCCTCTGAACACTCCTTACATAGTCCAAAGAACTTTACACTGTGGTCCATTATTCTAAACTTATATTTTTCTTCTATCGTTTGTTCTATTTGGTCTAGTAAGTCTCCCTCCACTTCCAGTACCTTAGAACATTTATTACATACCAAATGATGGTGTTGATGATTCTCCTCCGCATGAACCAATTCATACCTGCTTATGTTATCACCTAAATCTAAACGGCTTACTATGCCTAATTCCTCAAGCATACCAATAGTTCTATATACTGTGGCAAGACCTATCTCAGGACAATTAACCTTTACCAAATCATATATTTCTTCAGCTGTAAGATGTTGTCCTTCACTATTAACTATACCATCTACTATAGCTCTCCTTTGAGGTGTAAGCTTATAACCCTTAGCTTTTAAGTTTTCTCTCAATCTGGTTACTTCATCAACACTCATCCTTGACATCTTCATCCCTCTTCTTACTTAATTTAAATCATTTTCTGAAAAAATAGCCTCATAAGCCTCACAAACCATTGCAAATTCTTCATCATCTTCAATGGTTACAAGTATGTCATTACCATCTTCATCTTTATCAATTCTTAAAGCAATAGCCTCTTCCTCTTCTCCCTCTACAGGGATAACAATAACATACTCCTTATCTTCGATATCAAATTTAGTTACTACATTAAATTCAGTTTCTACACCCTCTTCATCGGTCAATACAATTGTTTCTACATCGTTTTCCATATTAATCCTTCCTTTCTACTACTTATTTATTTTTTTGACATTCTGTCAAGATAGCCTTGTAATATATACATAGCCGCAAGTTTATCAACGATTTTTTTTCGTTTATTTCGTGATAAATCTGCCTCTAACATAGCCTTATGAGCAGCTACAGTAGTTAGCCTTTCATCCCAAGTATCTACCTTTACTCCAACATAGGCTTCTATTTTTTCTGATAATTTTAAAACCTTCTCTCCTGAAGGTCCTATTGTCCCATTCATGTTTTTCGGTAGTCCTACAACAATAAGTTCACAATTATATTGTATCACATATTTCTTTATTTCTTCCAAGTCTTTATTTAAGCCTTTACGTTGTATAGTACATACACCTTGAGCAGTAAAACCTAAAGGATCACTTACAGCTACTCCAATAGTTTTTTCTCCTATATCCAATCCTAAAATTCTCATATCTCTCCACTCTTAAAACAAAAATGCCCTAAAAAGGGCATTTTTATTTTATACCTAAATAAGATTTTATTACTTCTTCAAGAATTTCATCACGTTCTAACTTTCTAACTAACGCTCTAGCACCATTATAGTTAGTTATGTAAGTAGGATCTCCGGAAATAAGATAACCAACTAATTGATTTACCGGATTGTATCCTTTTTCCATTAGTGAATCATAAACTTGAGTTAAAATTGCCTTAGTCAAGTCCCTTTTATTGTTTATAAAATTAAACTGCATTGTATTATCATTCTTTTCCATATTCCCCTGTTTAAAACCACTTTCATGATTTCTAACAGACTTCACCCCCTTGCTATTACTCTTTAGCTAAAGGCTATTGATATATTAATTGTATAGAACAATATAATAATATTATATACCCACAATATAT
>DGDR01000162.1:3200-5611 GCA_002385545.1 Clostridium sp. UBA3947 | reverse complement strand
TTCTCTCGGAAATTCGATGAAAGCTCGCTGGGAAGCGGTCACATTATAGACTTCTTTAAAGTAGTTTGAGAATACTGAGTCACCCATGTTATTTCCAAGAGCAACTACCGCGATCAAAATCAGAAAGAGCAACATCTCAATTCTGATCCCCTTGTCGAGCAACCTTTTCTTTAACTTATCTCCCATAATCCAACCCCCATAATAATTAAAGTAATGTTTAAGCAATTTGTATATTTACTGTTGCGGCATTTGAGGATGTGCTAGCAAAATATAATTCCCTGACCTAACAAATAAAGCTGCTACAGCCATAAAAATTAGTTGAAGGGGCACACCAGCTTCAATTATAACATCATCTATCTGCTATATTCAACATCTTTTGGCAGCTGAATTATCATGGTAGAAGCCCTTGTTGTTCAAAGATCTGCCTAACCATAAGCATATATTGCTTCAATTGTTAATTAAATAATTAAACATCTTTTTTCAATCTATATGCAAATTATTTATCTCTGCTAGAGGATTTCCAGGTGCCTTGCAAACTCGTCCACATTACCGGTGGGTGTTTGACAGGAGTAGTTTTGACAAATATAAGCCGTAGCTTTACCGTCTATGGGCTTTTGCCCTTCTACATAGGGTGCCATTTTAATCAAAGCTTGTTCCTCTTTGCTGCCATCATTGAAAAGGACTACAGCTTGAGGTAGAAATGATTTGTGGACAAGGCTGACCATCCTTTGCATAAGCGTATCTTCCTTATCTCCTGCTAGAACTATCTCCTTTGTGGGATAAAGTCCAAATATGGCTGCCATCAAAAAGTATGTATGAGCCGAAGGACTGCTTTCTACTATGCTGGTAAATGCATTTAATTGGTCATAGGCCTTTACCTCCAATTGAGCATCTCCAGTCATGCGGGCCAGGAGCAACATATTAAGGACAGCTACTGAATTCCCTGATGGCATAGCACCGTCATATACCTCCTTTGGCCTGGCTATTAATGACTCCCCATCCTCCCCATACAGGAACAAGCCCCCTTTCCCAGTATCATTAAACAGCTGCAACATTTCATTATTGAATTTGAGGGCCAATTCAAGATATTTAACATCAAAAGTTGTATGATACAGCTCTATCAAGCCCCACACCAAAAAGGCATAGTCATCCAGGTATGCCAAATGAGCTGCTTCCCCTTGCCGATATCTGGCCAGTAGTCTACCATCTTGATTGACCAATTTCTGCATTATGAAGTCAAATGCTTTCTCTGCTGCATCTATATATTGGGAATTATCCAATACCCTGCTTCCTATAGCCAACGCAGCTATCATGAGTCCATTCCAGGATGTTAGTATCTTATCGTCTTTATGAGGATGTACCCGCTTCTCCCTCTGTACAAATACCTTTTCCCTTAAGGGTTTAATATCCTCTTCATCTTGATTTACAGGCCCATGAGCGTGTATTCTGTTGGGGATACTTTTCCCTTCAAAGTTTCCACCCGGAGTAATTCCATAATATTGACAAAAAAAATTGCCATCTTTTTCACCCAGAATTTCCACTATCTCTTCGGGTGTCCATGTATAGAATTTTCCTTCCTCTCCTTCAGAGTCAGCATCCTCGGCAGAATAGAAGCCGCCCTGGCTATGGGTCATGTCCCTTAGGATATAGGTAAAGATCTTTTTTGCCAGCATGGCATACTCTTCTTTTTTGGTTGCCTGGTAGGTTTCCAAGCATGCTATAGCCAACAGAGCATTGTCATATAGCATCTTTTCAAAATGGGGTACAAGCCATTTCTGATCCGTGGAATATCTGGAAAATCCATATCCTATATGGTCAAAAATGCCCCCACGATACATCCCGTCCAGAGTCTTTTCCACCATATCCAATGCTTCTTTTTCATCTGTTAATTTCCAATATCGCAGAAGAAAGAATAGGTTATGAGGTGTAGGAAATTTTGGCGAATATCCAAAACCACCATATTTATAGTCGAAAGAGTTTTTTAGCTCTCTATAGGCCTGATCTATTGTATCCTTTGACAGTTGGTCCCCACTGTTTTCTATAGTAAAATGAGATTTCATACTATCCACTATGGAGCTGGCTGAATCTGCAAAAGTGTCCCTATCACTCTGCCAACCCTTTCTTATCCTATCCAGAAGATCCATAAGCCCTATCATGCCCTGTCTTCCTCTTTTGGGAAAATAGGTTCCGGCAAAGAAGGGTTTCTGATCAGGAGTCATAAATATTGTTAGGGGCCATCCCCCGTGCCCCGTCAATGCCTGGCAAACAGTCATATAAATATGGTCGATGTCAGGCCTTTCCTCCCGATCTACCTTGATAGATATATAATGTTTATTTAGTATTTCAGCTACTTCTTTATCCTCAAATGATTCCCGCTCCATCACATGGCACCAATGACAGGTGGAATAGCC
>DGDR01000162.1:0-3029 GCA_002385545.1 Clostridium sp. UBA3947 | reverse complement strand
ATGGATAGAAAGATTGGTTTGTCCTCTGCTTTTGCTTTTTGGAAGGCTTCGTCACACCACGGATACCAGTCTACAGGGTTATGTGCGTGTTGTAATAGGTATGGAGATTTTTCATGGATTAATCTATTATGAGGTCTATCTTTTATCTTCATTAAACTCTATCCCTTCATAGTGCATTTCTAGTATTATACCCTGGAAAGTTAGCCTTCTATCCGGATATTACTATGCTAAGGTATATGGGAAGAAAAAAGACCATAAATCCTATAATATTGATTTATGGTCATCTTCTTGTAGTTTAGTATTATTTTAGATTATTTTGCTTAGCTCAATCTTTAAATCTGGGATATCTTTTCCGATTGTGACCTACACGTCTCCCATTTTTAAGGTCTTATACTTATGGGATGTAATGTCTATCATTCCAGCAATAGCCTTCCAAGGAATATTATTATAACTTTCCTTAAATTTATCTGTTAGATTTTTTACAAGATCACCAATATTAACAAGAGCCATACAACATGCTCGTTTTGTTTTCCCATCATCCAGAAAGTCTTCTAAATTCATCTATTTGACTAGATCTTCCATAATATATATTTCAGAAAGTATCTTTTTTATAATCTGATTATCTCTATTGCTCATAAATATCAATCATCTTATCTATAACAATTAATGAGTCATCTTCAATAGGGTCATGAAATAGGTCTACCCTCTTCTGCAATCGTTCCTCATCTTAACCGTATCACGAGCATCTAAATGACAAATGAAACTATGAATCAAGTTTGGCATTGATAAGCCAAGCGATAGCAATAAAGTAACCTAGTATTGGAGAAATACCATATCCCATTAATGGGACCGGGAAATTACCAAATAATGTAGAAGCCAAAACAACTATAAAGTGTATTCCTAGACATATTGAAAGTAACTTAGAATTTTGCGGTGGGAATAAGATGAATGGCAATGGCAGTATTACTAGTGATGTGATTCCTAATGCTAACCATACTATACCCATTTTGGATACCATTCTAACTATGTCTTCAACATAAGCTACTGGAGGCAAATTATCTAAATATATCCATGTGAAAATAATTATTAGGGATAACACTCCCAAAACACTAGATCGAAAATAATTGTTATTTCCCTTATTATTCAGTGCTCCATCAACTTACAATATGTTGCGAGTAGAGTACTACCTTAAGCTTGAATTCAATCAACTTATTGTAAAAACTCCCTAAGTAGTTTGTGATTCCAGACTTGGGCTTCAATATAAGGGAAAAAATCAGCAGGAAGTTTTCCCCACCAGCCTTCAACAGGTTCTCCCTTTTCCTTGATTATTGATAGTATTTCGGATAGCAAAAATACTTTTCCATGGTATTCTGGTTGATAATACTCTGAAGATTTATCTCGACCTAATTGATATGAAAACATACTGTCTATATAGGTAAAACTCACGTCTTCTTCTTTAAAACAAGAAATTGGTATTTGGATTTTAGCTAGTTGTTCATCTGGCACAGCTTTCTCTAATAGGTCACATCTTCCAACAACCATATAAATCGGGTATTTTTCTTGAGGACGCCCTCCTTTTAATATAAATTCTTGCCGTAACCACTGTTCTGTTTCCTTTCTCGCTCGTATGTACCAGACTGGATTATTAAAACGACCCCATATTGCATCATCAACATATAATTCTTTCATTATTTGGATTGCTTCCGTTTCTGGTAATGTAGATAAACTTCTAAAAGGAGTAGTTCCAGCCTTGTAGTAATAGGTTAAATATTTGATCATGAATATATCCCCCCTTGATAAAAGGATACCTAAAAGGCTCAAAAACCTACCTATTCTAAAAATTGCTTAATACCCATACCTATCATCCTATTTCTTTAATATATAGTCTTGGATACACAAAGAATTATTGTTTCACACAATATGGGTTATACGACATATACATACTAAGATAATACCCACAATTTACAATAATCAACTATTAAGCGACATTCACAACTTCAAATAAATGGTGGGATTTTAATGTAATAAAGTTTATAAATTCTTGCACATTTAAAGATGATAAATCCTTCTTTTGCAAAACAGTAATTTTTTCATTCCATATTAAGATAAAAAGATCCTCTGTGATGAAAATTCTTTCTATTTCACTATAGTCAATTGTAACATTTCCTACTAGTTGGACTTTATCATTAGTAAAGGTAACTTTGCCAGTAGGAATTTTTTCATATTCCCTAAATAACTGTATTGCAGCTTTATCAAATGGTGTTAGCTTTGCCTTTTT
Organism: Clostridium sp. UBA3947; assembly: GCA_002385545.1. Classification (GTDB taxonomy): domain Bacteria; phylum Bacillota; class Clostridia; order Clostridiales; family Clostridiaceae; genus Clostridium_AU. The sequence goes on along the minus strand of DGDR01000162.1, from coordinate 751 downwards.
GGATTTTATACCAAAACTAATATTTAATATTCCGATTCCAACTGTAAATGCTCCTACTAGTAATGGTATTAGCATTTCCTTAGGTGCCATTAGTGAAGGAATTAATAAAAATAAACCTAGAAGCAGCAAGACTATACCATACACCTTATATCTACTACGTCGCTTTTCCAATACTTGTTCGGGGACTTTTTTCTTGGAGTTCAATTTATCTGTGTATTTCCACAACCGGGGGTGCTTATTTCTCGAAACTAATTCTGTTCTCTTTTCCAGTGCTTTACTCACTTGTAGCTTGAATGATATATCATTATACTTGGTTAATTCGAAAACAAACTCCATACATTTCCTCCTATTATATAATCTCTACTTCACATTATTCTACACAGACGACACGGTTTGCACTCCCTGCAACACAGCTTACATATTGTGACATATCCCTAATGTATTATATAGTTTGGTATTATTTAAAAGTCAACCCAAATGACCATAATAATCATTCTATTGGCATCAAATAAGTAATATGGTATAATTAGGAATAACAAAAACCTAATTTTTGAAGGAGTGTTTTGTTTGAAAGTATTATTTTATAAGAAATTAAACATTGTTTTATCAAAGCAAAGAGAGTACAGTGACTAATAGGGGAACAAAACTTAACCAAATGAGTTTTATTCCTCTATTGTTATTAATGATAATAGTGGAGGAATAGCCAATGAGCATAAATAAAAACAATAACATTCTGTACAACGAAAAATTC
>DGDR01000245.1 GCA_002385545.1 Clostridium sp. UBA3947 | reverse complement strand
GAGTAGGGGATAATGGTACTACTGTAAGCAAAATAACTATTAAAGGTAGGGAGCTAACGTCTGCTAATAAAGGGGATAAGGTTCAGCTTTGGCCTACAATATATAAAAAAGGGGATCTTGTCTACAAGACTAATGATATAAAATTAAATGAAAAAATCAGAGAATCTTATAGGGAGAAGTATAATAGAAAAATACCTATAAGTATAGCTGTGGAGTTTTCCTTAGGTAAACCAATACTTATAAGTACTATATTTAAAGGCAAAGAATACTGCTATGAAGGGGCACTGGTAGAAAAGCCGCTAAAGAATCCCTTATCTAAGGATTTTATTGAAGATAAATTAAGAAAAACAGGAAATACACCTTTTGAAATTGAAAAGATAAGTTTTATTAAATATGAAGAAGGTTATATAAGTGTTGCTTCAATAAATGAAGCTAGAAGAAATCTCCTTAATATGCTTATTTCTCAACAGTCTGGGGAAGCTAAAGTAAAAGAGATTAATGAAGCTTATAATATTAGTTCTTGGAAAGGCTATAATAGTGGAAAAAAGCAGTTAGATATCCCTGAGCAGCTATATGTAGTTTCATCAAATGAGCAGCTAAAAGCTTTGGAGGAAGTAGGTGTAAGTTCCGTAGCAATAGATATTACAAGCCGTTATATTGATAGAAGAAAAGCATTGAACTGTAATATTCCTAATATATATTTAAAGTTACCTAATATTGCACGTGCTGAAGAACAGTCAATAATAAGGTATGTTGAAGAAAATATGTCAAGGATAAAAGGTATTATTACTGCAAATCTAGGATTAATAAATTATTTCTATGACAAAATACCTTGTATTGGAGATTATAAGCTTAATATATTTAACAGTGAAGGCCTTCATTTTATGAATAAATATTGTGCTTTATCTACCTTAAGCGTAGAATTAAATCGTAGCGAGATTAAAGATATAATAAAGGTTTTACCTAAGGATTTACCAGTTCAGGTTATGGTTTATGGAAAAATAGAGCTTATGGTAAGCGAATATTGTGCTGTAGGTAGTGTGTTGGGAGGTAGAAGCAAGGATAGTAATTGTAAGCTTAATTGCACTGGGGCATATACCCTAAAGGATAGAAAGGGTATGGAATTTGTAATTAGAAATGATATTTACTGCAGAAGTCATATTTACAATAGTTTACCTTTAGATTTGATAGACTATGTTAAAGATTTAAAGGATATAGGTGTAACTCATTTTAGGTATGATTTTATAGATGAAGGCTATGAAGAAACCTACAATATAGCTAAGGCAATTATGAATAATCAAAGCATAGGGTTAGCAAATTTCACTAGAGGTCACTACAAAAGGGGAGTAGAGTAATACAATTTTGGGAGTTGGTAAGTATGGAGGATAGATCACTAAGAGTACTGGAATTTAATAAAATAAAAGAATTGATAAAAGTATATACCCAAACCTCTGCAGCTAAGGAAATCATTGATGAACTGCAACCGTACAGTAATGTTTATGAGATTAGAGAAAGGCTCCAGGAAACTAGAGAGGCCTTAGAACTATTAGGGAAAAAAGGCTCCCCGCCCTTTGAAGGCATATATGATGTAAGAGATGCTATTAGTAGGGCAGAAAAAGGAGCAGATTTGAGCTCGGTCCAGTTATATAGGATTGGAGGCTTATTAAAAGTATCAAGAAGCTTTAAGGACTATGTAGCTCGTAAGGAAGATGAGGAAGCCTTTCCTGTATTAGAAGATTTATGCCAAGGCTTAGTTCCTATAAAAAGGTTGGAAGATGAAATTTTTAATTGTTTAATCGATGAAGAGGAAATCAGTGATAGGGCTAGTGAAGCCTTGTTTTCAATAAGAAGGGAACTAAGAAATAAAAATAGCTCTGTTAGAGATAGGGTAAATGACTTAGTTAGAAAGTATTCTAAGTATTTGCAGGAAAGTTTATATACTATCCGGGGAGATAGATTTGTTATACCAGTAAAGTCAGAACATAAGTCTGCTGTTCCAGGCATTGTACATGATCAAAGCTCCAGTGGAGCTACCTTATTTATTGAGCCTATGAGCCTAGTTGAACTTAATAATGAAATTCGGGAGCTTGTGCTAAAGGAAAAGGCTGAGATCCAGAGAATTTTAGCTGAGCTTTCTAGGAAGGTTTATAATAATATAACGGTTATTAAGAGCAACAGTCAAATTGTATGGGAGCTAGATTTTATTTTTTCAAAAGCAAAATATGCCAGTCAAATCAGGGGTATATGTCCTGTTATAAAGGAAGATGGAAGCTTTCACATAATTGAAGCAAGGCATCCCCTTATAGACCCAGAGCAGGTGGTACCAAGTACAATTTATTTAGGTGGAGATAAAACCTCCTTGATAATAACTGGACCTAATACAGGTGGAAAAACCGTTACCTTAAAAACTGTAGGACTTCTTCATATTATGGCAATGAGTGGACTTTTGATTCCTGCAAAGGAAGGATCCGCTATTAGCTACTTTGATAATATATTTGCGGATATTGGAGATGAGCAAAGTATAGAGCAAAGCTTATCAACCTTTTCCTCTCATATGAAGAACATAGTTTATATTATGGAAAAAGCTACGGATAAAAGCCTTGTATTGTTTGATGAATTAGGTGCAGGTACAGATCCTGTGGAGGGGGCTGCTTTAGCTGTAGCTATCCTAGAAAATCTAAGAGAAAGAGGCAGTAGGATACTAGCTACCACTCATTATAGTGAGCTAAAGGCATATGCCTTAAATACACCTCAGGTAGAAAATGCTTCAGTAGAGTTTGATGTAGAAACTTTAAAGCCTACGTATAGACTTCTTATTGGAGTACCTGGTAAATCTAATGCCTTTGAAATTTCAAAGAGATTAGGGTTAAATGAAAAAATAATTGAGGCTGCAAAAGATAATGTATCCAGCAATGCAATAATTTTTGAAGATTTGATTATGAATCTTCAAAAGAGAAGTATTGAAGCAGAAAATAATGCCAGAGAAGCAGCTTCTTTAAAAGCAGAAGCAGAAAAACTAAAAGAAAAATATGAAAAGAAGCTACATAGCTTAGAAAAGAATAAGGATAATATTCTCCATAATGCTCAAAGGGAAGCAAAATCCATAATAAAAGCCGCTAAAGAAGAGGCAGATGAAATTGCTAAAAATCTTCGAGAGCTAGAGAGAATGGGCTATGATAGTGACCTTAGAAGTAAGATTGATGCTCAGCGAAATAAGCTAAAGAATAAAATTGAAAGCATTGAAAGTAAAATCAGCGAAAAGGAAGAAGATAAGGGCAAAAAGCTAACTAAAGTGGTACCAGGTCAAGAGGTACTATTGGCAAAGTTAAATCAAAAGGTCATTGTTCAAACTATTCCTGATTCCAAGGGTGATTTACAAGTACAGGCTGGTATTATGAAAATAACTGTTAACATAGAGGATTTAAGGGAGCTTGAGGATAAACAATCACCACAAAAGAGGGTAAACTCTAAGAGGGAGCTTAACTTGAATTTAAAAAGGGTTCCTACATCTATAGACTTAAGGGGAATGGATGCTGAAGAGGCTATATTTAACGTAGACAAATATCTTGACGAAGCTTATATGGCTGGACTAAATGAAGTAACTATAATTCATGGAAAAGGAACAGGTATATTGAGGAAAGCCGTCAGTGACTTATTAAAAGGCCATCAACATGTAAAGAGTTTTAGGTTAGGTGAATACTCTGAAGGAGGAAGCGGAGCAACCATTGTTACCTTAAAGTAAAAAAGATGTTTTAGGACTGTTGCACAAGAAGTGAATTACTTGTAGTGCAACAGTCCTTTTTGCTATGAGGAATCTATTTTAATTAACCACCTTAATATTTTCGATACTAGTATCCTCGGTACCCTGAACAAATAAACCAGCAGCTTTTAATTCTTCTATATAGTCAATGATATCTTTAGTAATTACTTCCCCAGGACAAAGAATTGGTATTCCTGGAGGATAGACCATTAAAAATTCACCGCTTATCATTCCAGCACTATGCTTGAAGCTTATAGATATTTTATTTGAATTAAAGGCCTGTCGTGGAGTTAAGGAAGCCTTTGGAATGGCCGGTATATCTAAAAAATCTGGCTGTCTATTTTTTTGATTTATATATTTTGAACTTATTTCCTTTAGAGCTCCAATAAATTTATCTATCTTTTCTCTTGTGTCCCCAAAGGACCCAACTGCTAGGATATTATATAAATCCGATAATTCCACGAGAATGTCATACTTTTCAGCTAAGATATTGTCAAGTTGGTAACCTGTAATTCCTAAATCTCTGCAACTGATAGTGATTTTTGTAGGGTCTATTGCAAAAACCCCTGGTTCTCCTATAATTTCTTGACCAAAGCAATATAAGCCCTTGATTTTATTTACTTCTTCCCTAGCATAGTTGGCTAATTCTATTGCCTTGTCCAGAAGTTTTTTCCCCTTCAAGGCAATTTGTTTTCTAGCGCAATCTAAAGAGGCCATCAATATATAAGAAGGCGAAGTGGTTTGAATAATATTGAGAACCTGCTGAACTCTTCTTACATCAATCCTTTCTTTTCTTACATGGAGTAGAGAGCTTTGGGTTAGGGAGCCTATAATTTTATGGGTACTTTGAGCACACATATCTGCTCCTGCATCCATGGCTGAGACAGGTAGTTTTTCATTAAAGCCAAGATGAGGTCCGTGGGCTTCATCTACTATTAAGGGCTTATTATAGCTGTGAACTATATCAGTGATTTTCTTTATATCTGTTGCCACTCCATAGTAGGTTGGATTAATGATTAACACAGCTTTAGCATCAGAATGCTTTGCTAAAGTTTCTGCTACCGTCTCTGGAGTAACTCCTTGAGCTATACCTAAGCGTTTATTGAATTCTGGTTTCATATAGATTGGAACAGCACCAGACATAATTATACCTGTGGTAACGGATTTATGAACATTTCTTGGAATTATAATCTTATCACCTTCACCTACTACAGACAATATCATTGCCTGCACTGCAGCAGTAGTTCCTTGGATGGAAAAAAAACATGCATCTGAACCATAAGCATCGGCGGCTAAATCTTGGGCTTCTTTGATTACACCTTTAGGATCATGTAAGCTGTCCACAAGCTTTAGCAAGGTTACATCTATTTTAAATACATTATCACCTAAAAAATCTTTAAATTCCTTTTCTATACCTACACCATTTTTGTGTCCTGGTACATGAAAAGGAATTACTCCTTTATTTGCATATTTTAATAGGGCGCTAAATAGGGGCGTTTTATTCTGATCTAACTTATACACTTTAATCCAACACCTTCTTTACCTTAAGATCATAAGTTTTAGAAATATCCATAGAAACACTATATTATATGAGGTACCAATCCTGTTGGGTATATAGAAAATATTAATTATCATAGAAAAAATGTATATTAATAGGAATATTAATCGAACTACTGGGAAGAATGATATAGGAGGAGGTAAGATTTATGGGTGTTTTAAATTGTGAAGTTAGATCAAAGAATTGTACGCATGCAGCGAGTAAGGTAAGAAGAAAAGGAAAAATCCCAGGAGTTCTATATGGTGAAAAAATCAACAATATGCTATTTGAAATTTCTGAATTAGAGCTAAATAGAGAAATTTTAAAAGAAGGTGAGACTGGTGTTAAGAGTATCAATATTAACGGTACAACTCACCAAGCTATAATAAAAGAAATTCAAAAGGATCCAGTAACTCACAAAATAATACATATTGATTTGGAGAATGTACACGAGGACAAATTAGTTCAAGCTGAGATACCAATAAACTTTATAAATGAAGAAAAAGTATCTCAGAAGGGATGCATACTTCAAAAAGAAAAGTCAACTGTAAAGGTACAAGGGAGGGTTAAGGATTTACCCAAATATATAAATGTGGACCTTAAAAATTTGAAATATGGTGAATCCTATAGATTAAGTAATTTGGAAATAGCTAGTGATATTACCTTTATGGAGAACATTAATACAGTTATAGCAACGGTAACAGGTGCCAATACCAATGTGCCTGTATCAGAGGAAGAAATTTCAGATACACCTGAAGAAATAGTAGAGAATAAATAAGATAAAGGAGGCTGTTGTACAACTAACTAATTTTAATGGTTGTATAGCAGCTTTTGTTAGTTTAATAGCTTTTATAAGTATACCCTCCTTAAATCGTGTAACATTTTTATGCAAGGAATGTTATTGATAATAGAAAACGTATACTTAAATAAAATTAGTAAATTACTTAAATAAAACTTTTGTTTTGATAAATTTATAGTATAATATAGTATTAGAATGTACTAGGAGGGATACAATGCATTTTAAAGAGAAATTTGATCAGTGGGTTAACTCCCAATTTATCGATGAAAAGACTAAGGGGGAATTGTTAGCGATCAAAGATGAGAAGGAAATAGAGGATAGATTTTATAAAGATCTAGAGTTTGGTACTGGAGGCCTTAGAGGAGTTATTGGTGCTGGCTCTAATAGAATGAATATTTATACAGTGGGTAAGGCTACACAAGGTTTTGCTGACTATCTAAGAAGCAAGTATGGAAAGGAAGCTTCTGTAGTAATTGCTCATGATTCAAGAAATATGTCTAAGGAATTTGCAGAAACTGCAGCCGCAATCCTAAGTGCAAATGAAATAAAGGTATATCTTTTTGAAAGCTTAAGACCAACACCAATGCTATCCTTCGCAGTAAGAGAAAAGGGATGCAAAGGTGGTATAGTAATAACTGCCTCCCATAATCCAAAGCAATACAATGGATACAAGGTGTATGGGGAAGATGGAGGCCAAGTTACTGATAAAGCGGCAAAGGAGATATTGTCTTACATAGAAAAAATCGATAGCTTTGATAAAATAAAAAAGGAAGATTTACAGGAAGCTGTTAATAGTTCAAAGGTTGAAATCATTGGTGAAGATGTTGATAAGGTATACTATAGCAAGGTTAAAGGTCTAACTATTAGAAAAGAGCTAGTTAATGAAATGGCTAAAGACCTAAAAATAATTTACACTCCAATTCATGGTAGTGGAAATATACCTGTAAGAAGAGTTTTAAAGGAGCTTGGCTATACAGGTGTTCATGTAGTAAAGGAACAAGAAATGCCTGATGGTAATTTCCCAACTGCTCCATATCCTAATCCAGAGGATCCAAAGGTGTTTACAATTGCTTTGGACATGGCTAAGGAAATACAGCCAGATATAATTTTTGGTACAGATCCTGACTGTGATAGAATTGGAGTAGTAGTAAAAACTAGCAGTGGTGATTACAAGGTTCTTACAGGAAATCAAACAGGCGTATTATTAACTCACTATATTTTATCCTCATTGAAGGAGTTAAATAAACTACCAGATAATGGTGTAGTAATAAAGACTATAGTTACTACAGAAATGGTAAGAAATATAGCAGCGGATTACGGCATCAAGCTATTAGATGTATTAACTGGATTTAAATATATTGGTGAGAAAATTAAAGAATATGAAACAACTAAAGAATCAACTTTCCTATTTGGTTTTGAAGAAAGCTATGGCTATTTGTCAGGAGATTTTGTAAGAGATAAGGATGCAGTTATAGCTTCTATGTTAATTTGTGAAATGACTTTATATTATAAGTCAAAGGGAATGTCCTTATATGAAGCTTTACTTGATTTATATAGTAAATATGGCTATTATAAAGAGGACTTAGTTTCTTTAGAACTACAAGGAAAAGAAGGGCAAGAAAAAATTGCCAGAGCTTTAGACTATCTCAGAAATTCCATGGGTAAAGAAATAAATGGTGTAAAGATTAATACTAAATTTGATTACAAGCTAAGCAAAGAAACAGATTTCTGTAGCAATACTGAAAGGGAAATTTCCCTTCCAACCTCAAATGTGTTGAAGTTTGTGTTAAGTGATGGTTCTTGGTTTGTAGTAAGACCATCAGGTACAGAACCAAAAATGAAGGTATATTTATCAGTGGTGGGAAATTCCTTAGAGGATGCAGATAATAAGATTGAGGAATTTAAAGCTGCTGTAATGGCCTTGATAGAAAAAGCTTGTAGTATATAAAAATATAAGTGGAAATTGTAAAGTTTTATCCATTTAGCTTTACAATTTCCTTATTATAATTTATTATATTTAAGGATACTCTAAAAAATGTACTATAGTGGAGGAATATGTTAAACAGAAGCTTATTATCATCGAAACTATCTAATTTCATATTTTTAGATATTAATAAGAACACTTTACAAAGAATTTTCAATGTTTCATTAGAGGATAATGTATATTTGCCAATCAGGGCAAATATGATAATTGATGAGATAAAGTTGAATAATAATTTAGACGAAATTCCAGTAAAATATTTTGTAGAGGGAATGTATTATGTAATTGGCTGTGACGAGGAATTTAGATATGTTACGGCATATAAAGAAATTATAAATGCAAATGAATGGTGTCCCTTAACGGTAAAAGCAATAATCGCAGAATATGTTAAAAAAGAAGAGTATTTAGAAAGTTATGTATTGCTTAGAGGCCTATTTGCCACAAACTTAGAGGGCGATATTTATAATAAGATGATGTGGGCTTTTAACAATGCATTGAAGAAAAATAAAAGCTATATAGACGAATATAAGGATCTCATAGACCTTGGTAAAGATATGAAGTTTCCTATGGCTTTTTTTTATGAAAGCCTACTCTATAATGAAGAAGGAAAATATGGAGATGCTTTAAATAGTTTAAATCTTTATTATAGTTATGGTGGTAGTGCAGAAACAGAAATAGCTGAGTATAATGAAAAATTAAAGCTTTTAGCAGATTTTGAAAAAGGTAAAGAAAATATTCATACAAATCCTGAGCAAGCATTAAAACTGCTCTTGCCCTTATTGGATGAAATGGAAAAAGATGCTTTGCTATATTACTATATAGCAGTGGCATATAGAAACATAGGAATTTACCAAAAGGCTATATATTATTTAAACGAAGCTATATCAATAGATAAGGATATTATAGAGCTTTATAATGAACTAGGTTTAAATTTTGCCTGTTTAGGTGATTATAATACTGCAATAACTTATTTTAGAAAGGTTTTTGAAGTTACCCGTTCAGTAGAGGTGTGTTCAAATTTAATTATGTGTTATATCAATATTGGTGATACAAAACAAGCAAAACTACATTTGGAAATTGCAAAGAAAATAGATGAAGATGATGAGATATTAAAAGATATTGAAAGGTTGTTAGAAGGGGGGAGTGGTAACAATGGAAATTAAGGAATATATAAATATTTTAAAGAAACGATTCATGCTAATCTTTATTGTTACAATCTTATGTACTTTTGTAAGCGCAATATTTAGTTATTTAATTGTTGATCCTAAATATAAGGCAGATATTTCTGTTATTATCGGTAAAAAAGAGGATGGGCAAAGTACTTCCTATAATTACAATGATATAATGATGTATCAGAAATTGGTGAAAACCTATAGTACCATTGCTACTTCAAGAACTGTTATAGAGGATGTTAAAAGCAAACAGAATCTAGATTATACTGTCGAACAAATAAAGTCAATGATATCAGCAACTCCCCAAGGTGATAGCCAGCTATTAACCTTAACTGTTGAATCAGAAAGTCCTGAAACGTCAGCCCGTATTGCAAATCAGTTGGCTTATTCATTAAAGGCAATTAGTAAGGATATATTAAACGAAGATAGTGTACACATCTTAGATGAGGCTTTAATACCTACTGCGCCGTCTAGTCCAAGACCTATGTTAAATATGCTTATAGCATTTTTTATAGGGCTTATGGTTTCAGTTGGAATAGTTTTCTTACTTGAATACTTAGATAATACAGTAAAAACCCAAGAGGATGTGGAAAAACTAATAGGAATACCTGTAATAGGAATAATTCCAATGGTAGAGGGAGAAAAATAGAGGTGAGCATATGCTAAAAAATTTGGTAGCTTTTAAGAATCCTAAGTCTAGGGCGGCAGAAGCTTTTAGAACATTAAGAACTAATATACAGTTTTCAGGTTTAGATGAGTCATTGAATAGTATTGTAGTAACATCATCAGGACCTAGTGAGGGCAAAAGTACTGTTCTGATTAACTTGGCAATTACCATAGCTCAAAGTGGTAAAAATGTATTAGTAGTAGATTGTGATTTAAGAAGACCTACAGTCCACAAAAAGCTAGGCTTGCCAAATTCAGAAGGATTAACCAACATATTAATACAAGAAAAGAAAGATTACAATGATATAGTGTTAACTACTAAAATACCTAATTTAAGTGCAATAACCAGTGGTCCAACACCACCAAATCCTGCTGAGCTATTAGGTACAAAAAGAATGAAAAATTTAGTAAATCAGTTGATTAACTCATATGATATGGTACTAATTGACGCTCCACCTGTTATTGCCGTAACAGATGCTCAAATTTTAGCTACCATTGCCGATGGTACTTTGATAGTTACTAGCTATGGGGCTACAGAAAAGTTTGGTTTGGTAAAGACAAAGGAGTTATTAGATAAGGTTGGAGCTAAAATTTTAGGAGTTGTAATAAATAAGGTTCCTGAAAAATCAGAACATTATTATTATGGCAAGTATTATAACAGTTATTATAAGCAAGAGAAATAGAACTAGGGATGTGATGTTGTGATAGATTTTCATTGTCATATATTACCTGGAGTTGATGATGGTTCTGTTGATATTGAAATGACTAAAGATATGATTGAAAATTCTTTAATTCAAGGTGTGGAGTATGTATGTGCTACTCCACATTTTATTACAGAAGAATCGGAACTAACTCTGGATGAATATAAAGAAAAAATTAAGCTTGTGAAGGATAGTGTTGAAAATATAGAAATAATTCCAGGCTTAGAGATATATATTGATCCTGAATTACCAAGATTGTATAAAGAACATAAAATTTGGGGATATAATTATAAAAAGTATTTACTAATTGAATTACCAATGATGGAGTTTCCAATATACACTGAAAAGGTTTTTTATGATTTAAGATTGATGGGAGCTACACCAGTTTTAGCTCATCCAGAGCGTAATTTACGTATTATGAAAAACCCAGAGCTACTTGAAAGTTTGGTAGAACAAGGTAATTTAGCACAGCTGAATGCAGGAAGTTTATCTGGACAGTATGGTACGGATATAAAGAAGTTTGCTGAAAAGCTTGTAGCTAAGAATCTTATTCATATAATAGGAAGTGATGGGCACAATAACAAGAGAAGAAATACAAATATTAAAGAAGGGCTAGCTAAAATAAAAGCTCTTAATCCTGAACTTTTCAATTGGATTAAGGATAACGAGAAGAAAATACTCCAAGGTGAAGAAGTTGAAGTTCTGGATATAGTAACTGATAAAAAGAAAAAAAGCTTTTTTAGTTTTTTTCTTAGGAAATAATAAGTTTATATAAGGAGGTAAGTTCCGTGAAGGTAAGAAAGGCAGTTATTCCAGCGGCAGGATTAGGCACAAGATTTTTACCTGCTACAAAGGCTCAACCTAAAGAAATGCTACCAATTGTTGATAAGCCAACTATTCAATATATTATAGAAGAAGCTGTGGCTTCCGGTATTGAAGAGATATTGGTTATAACAGGAAGAAACAAGAGAGCTATAGAAGATCACTTTGATAAATCTGTAGAATTAGAAAAGGAATTAGAAAACAGCGGAAAAGAAGAGCTGCTTCAAATGGCACAAGAAATATCAAATATGGCCAATATATATTATATTAGACAAAAGGAACCAAAGGGGCTTGGACATGCTATAAGCTGCGCAAGAACTTTTGTTGGAAGGGAACCTTTTGCAGTTATGCTTGGTGATGATGTGGTTGATAGTGAGGTACCATGTTTAAAACAGCTTATTGAATGCTATAATGAATATAAAACAAGTATATTGGGAGTGCAGCCTGTTTTGGAAGAGGATGTTTCAAAATACGGTATTATTAAAGGAATGCACATAGAAGATAGGGTATATAAGGTTAAGGATTTAGTTGAAAAACCTAAAGTAGAAGAAGCACCTTCAAATATTGCTATTTTAGGAAGATACATAATTACTCCTCAAATATTTGACATTTTAAGCGAAACTAAACCAGGTAAAGGTGGAGAAATTCAATTAACAGATGCTTTGAGAACCTTGATACAGCACGAAGCTATGTATGCTTATAGTTTCGAGGGACGAAGATATGACGTAGGTGATAAATTAGGGTTCCTACAAGCAAGTGTTGAGTTTGCTTTGAAGAGAGAGGACTTGAAGTATCCATTTATGAAGTATTTGCTGGAATTAAAGAATGATAATAGATTTAGAGAATTATATGAAGAAATTAATTCAATACAGTAATGGCATAAAAAATAAACCGGATTAAAACTGGTTTATTTTTTATGTTAATTAGATTGATTATGATATATAATTAAAAAGGATAAAAAAAAGGGGTACGGTTAACAATGAAAAAATTAAAGAAAAGAACAAAAGTAATCTTAATAGTCCTGTTATCGCTAATATCCGTTGTAGCTATTGCTGCAGGAGGAATTTATTATGCTGCAATGAAACAGTTAGATAAGATTAATTATAACCCATTACCAGATGATAAAAAGGAAATAGGTATAGATGAAAATCTTTATAATGAAGAAAATGCAAAGCTTAAGGGTAATTATATTAATATTTTGCTTATAGGAATTGATGCAAGACATCCTGAGGATTTCGCTCGTTGTGATACCATGATTGTTGCTACTATAGACAAAAAGCATAAAAAAATAAAACTGAGCTCTATTATGAGGGATATGGTTGTAACCATGGAAGGCAGAGGCACAATGGAGGGATTAAATACAGATAGAATAAATCAATCCTACGGATATGGTGGAGCACCTTTAACCACTAAGGTAATTAATGAGAATTTTAAAACTAATGTACAAGACTATATTAAAATCGATTTTAGCGGCATGGAAAAGATAGTAGATGCTATAGGTGGAGTTGAAATTAATGTAAAAGAAGCAGAAATACCAGTAATGAATAATTACATCCGTGAGCTTTCTAAGCTTCAAAATGATAGTAACCCGCCTTTAGTTACTAAAGCAGGAAAGCAGTTGTTAAATGGTAGACAGACATTAGGCTACTGTAGAATCCGCTATGTAGGAAACCGAGATTTTGATAGAACCTTAAGACAAAGAAATGTTTTAACAGAAATATTTAATAAGTTAACTAAACAGGATATTGGAAAAATAATTGAGGTTATAAGTGAAGTTTTACCTTATGTTGAAACTAGTTTAGAAAAGAAGGAAATTATCAATTTAGCTAAGGAAATTACTCTTAACGGTGTTAATAAGGTAGAGCAGTTCAGATTACCTCTAGAAGATAAGGTGATATATATAAGAAACGAATATTTTCTTGATTGGGATAGAAAAAAGAATTTAGAAGCTCTCCATAAATTTATTTACGAAGAGGATTTCGATGAAAAAGTATTAAATTAGTGATTTAATAAAGAGATAAATAAAGTTTATAGGGGATATGACTATGAAAAAATTGTTTTATTATAGTTTTATTTTGTACATTATTTTTTTCCCTTTAGTACCATCTAGGCTTAATTGGAAATATCCCATTACTGAGGTTATGTTATTACTTGTATTGTTGTTTTATTTAGTCTATGTATTACGGGATAGAAATAAGCGTAAGGAATTTAAAGAAAACTTAATCCTTTTTCTTAAGGAGCCAGTTTCCTTGTTGATGGTAATTATAACCTGTATCATGTTGTTTTCTATTACTTATTGTACAAATGTAATTTTGGTTTTAAAAGAGACTTTGAGATTTGGTATATTAACAGGCCTTTTCTATATATTTAGATTTGAATGTAACATGGAATTTTATAAGGAAAAATTGGTAAAACTTATATATTATCCTGCATTTGTAGTTATGTTGATTGGATTTTACGAAAAAATCTTTGGGCTAGGCTTTGAAGAATGGTCGGGACTTCTTAGAGTAGAATCAACTACAGGAAATCCTAACATATATGGAGGATATCTTGTAGTACTGTTCTTTCCCTTATTCTTTCTTATGTTAGATGAAAGAAATATAAAGAAGAAATTGTTTTATATATTAGAGCTGGTAATGATCTTTTTAAGTGTTATTTTTACAGGATCAAGGAATGCTTTATTGGCTATAGGCCTAGGTGGAGCATTTATTTCAGTATTCTATATACGAAAACTATTATATGTTTTGATACCTGCATTTATTGTATTGTTGCAAACTCCTTTTGTTAAAGAAAGAATTAGCACTGGTGATGCTGGTAGAAGTCAGATTTACAAGATTGCTTGGCATGTATTTCGAGATCATCCTATTATAGGTGTTGCAATAGGTAATTTTGAATCCGTGTTTAAAGACTATTACCTTAGGTATCCACAGTATCATTACAATCCAGATATTTATCATACTCATAATATTTATTTAAAATTTTTAAGTGAGCTTGGTATAGTTGGATTTATACCATTTATATTATTAATGATCTTTTTATTAGTAAATTCAATAAAGGCATTTAAAGCAACTACTGGAACCATGAGAAATATTTGTGTTGCTATAACAATAGTAAATGTACTGTTTTGGATAATGAGCCTTTTTGATAATATAATTCTATTGCCTAAGGTTATGAATTTTTATTTTATTATGAATGTAATTTCGTTAATAATATTATCAAACAAAAAGGAAAATAAGATATGAAAAAAATATCATTTAACAACACCGTAAAGGTTATGATTATAATAATTTTAGGCAAAATTTTTGGCTTGATAAGAGATGCCTTAATAGCCAGAAATTTTGGCCTTTCCATTGAGAATGATATTTACACCTTAGCGCTTGGAAGTACTATGTTATTGATAAGTATTAGTTATGGTATTACTAATGCTTTTATACCTTTATATAACTCGATGTTAAGTTCCAAAAGTAAGGAAGAAAACAATTATTTTATTAATAATTTAATTACTATAATTACAATAGTAGCATTAGTACTTGGACTTATATTTGGAAGCTTTGCAAAGAGCATCATAACCATATTAGCGCCTACTATAGCTGGAGACAATTATTCATTACAGCAGGCTATTTTTATGTTTAGAATAATGATTGTATCCATAATATTTATAGGAGCTCAAAGCATTTTATCAGGAGTTTTACAGAACCATAATCATTTTACCGAAGTAGCTTTTGGGCCTGTAACACCTAATATTATCAATATAATATATTTACTTATATTTATAAACTTTTATGGTTTAATAGGTTTCGGGGTATTTACAACAATAGGTTTCTTAATGATGCTACTAATTTTAGTACCAAGATATATTAAATTGGGATACAAATATAGACCAGCTCTAAACTTTAAACAAGAAGAACTTAAAGTATTATTTAGAAGTGTAGCTCCAATAATATTTTCTACATCCTTAGCTCAAATTAATATTTTCATCCTTAGATTTTATGCTGGTAAACTTCCTAAGGGAGCAATTTCTTCACTTGAATATGCAAATAAAATAAATATGCTAGTATATGAAGTTATTGGCCAGGCAATTATCTTAATCGTGTATCCAAAGTTGGCTAAGCTTCTTAATAAGGATAGCTATGAGGATTTTAATAAGGAAGTAGCTAGGGGGATTATTGTAATATTGATGCTAACAGTACCTGCGGCAGCGGCCTTGCTCTTATTAGGTAAATCCGTTATTGCTGTATATCTTATGAGAGGCAAATTCGGTTACTCAGAAGTCTTGCAAACGGCAGCTGTATTAAAATTTTATATTCCAACTATTATTTTTTATGGCATTAGAGATTTAATTAGCAGGGCTTTTTTCTCAGTTAATAAGGCTAAGGTTGCAGCTATTAATTCTATTGTATGTATTGGTTTAAATTTTATCTTTGCTCCAATATTTTTAAAGCTATTAGGAGCACCAGGATTAGCATTAGGAAACTCATTAGCAGTGACTGTATCTTGTTTAACCTTTTATTATCAACTTAAGAAAGAGACTAAAATTACTTTAGAGAAGGAAATTAGAATTAATATTCTTAAGATTGTAGTAGCAAGCCTCTTAATGCTAGTATTAATTTATTTAATAATACCTTACATAAATTCTTCATTGATATTAATAGCCATTAGCTTTACCTTGGGCGTACCAACATATTTCCTCACCTTGTATGCCTTAAGGTTACAAGATTTCAAGGAGCTATTCAAAATTAAATAATTTACAGATTAAAAGTTTATGGAGGAATAAATATGGGATTTGAAAAGGATCAAATTAATGATTTTTTAAGTAAGCTAGCATCTAGCAGTCCAGTACCTGGAGGGGGAGGGGCAGCAGCCTTATCATCCGCATTGTCTGCTGCTTTAAGCTCTATGGTATTTAACCTAACCATTGGGAAGAAGGCCTATGATAATTTGCATAAAGATGAACAAGAAATGGTTAATAAAGCATTGGAGTTCGTAACATTAAAGCTTGAGGAGTTTCAACAGTATATTAATAAAGACGGCGAAGCCTTTTCTACTTTAATGCAAAGCTATAAATTGCCTAAGAACAGTGAGGAAGAGAAGGAACATAGAAGCAAAATGATTGCTGAGGGTTTGCATAATTCAATGAAGGTACCTTATAGCTTGATGAAAGAAACTGTTGAATTTATGGACCATATTCTCACAGCTGCTAAATTTGGAAATTCCAATGTTATATCCGATGCAGGAGTTTCTGCTATTTTAGCTAAGGCAGCAGTAGAGAGCTGTTTCCTTAACGTTATGGTAAATTTAAAGGCTCTCAAGGAAGAAAGTAATGAAAAAGTAGAGCAGGAATGTAAAGAACTATTAGAAAAGGCTGAAAATATGAAAAATGAAATCATGAAAATAGTATATGAAAGATTGTAGGCTACAAAATAAATATTTAAATAAAGGAACTGTTGCACAATGAGTATTTTACTAATTGTGCAACAGTTTTTAGCGTCAAATATGCAACAGTCATTGATATATGAATTATTCTTGGTTTATAGAAAGCTGATCCAAGGTTTTAAAGCTATAGCCTTGTTCTTTCCAGGCAGTTAATAGATCATCTAATATATTTTTGTTAGTCTTTGATACAGCGTGGAGCAAAATAATTGCTCCATTATGAGTTCGTTTTAGTAGCTTCTGCTTTGCTTCCTTAGGATCTGGTTGTTTCTTAGGATCCCAATCAAAGTAGGCCAAACTCCAAAATATAGATTTATAGCCTAATTCCTTTGTATAATGCAAGGAAAGTTCGCTGTATCTACCCATAGGAGGACGAAAATACTTAGGCATATCTTTTCCTGTAATTTCTTTATATAATTCTTCTACTTCACCAAGCTCCTTTTTGAATTTTTCAAAGTCTGTAATTTTAGCCATAGAGGGATGATGAGCAGAGTGATTACAAACCAAGTGTCCTTCATCTGCCATACGTTTTATTATATCTGGATTGCTTTTTAAATAAGGCTTTACTACAAAAAAAGCAGCTTTAACATTATGCTTTTTTAAAATATCCAAAATATCGTTTGTATAACCATTTTCATATCCTTCATCAAAGGTTAAATAAATCTCCTTTTCCTTAGTATTACCTAAGTAGTAGCCTTCATTATTTTTAAGTAAATCAATTATTTCTTCGGGTTCCTCTGGTGGAAGACCTTTATTATTGGGTTTAAAAAACCAAGAATGCTCCTTAGTGCTATGACGTTTATTATTAAAGTCTATAAAGAATTTTTTCCTAATAATATTTCTATCTTCTTCTTCACATTGTTTAGATTCCTCTAGCTCATCATTTATAAAAATAGGCTCTAAGTCCTCCTCTATGTTATCATGGCCTACATGATTTTTATTGTATTGGGCTGTAACATGGACATAAGGTTTTGAAAAGATAGTGGAAAAAACTAAAAAAACGCTGAGTAGATTAGACATTAAGTATTTGTTCATTTAAGCACTTCCTTTTCTGTGTTATAATGATGATTAAAATGACAGTTAAATAAATGCACTTGGGGGAGGATTAGCTTGGATTTCTATAAAAATATTGATAACTTATATAAAGAAATTTTAAGTTCTAAGGATAGTATATGTAAAAAATTATTAATTAAAAGATGTAAATTTTTCTTTGGTTTAAAAAATGAAACTTCCTTTGGGGACTATTATTCACAAAAAGAAGCTGATGGCAAAAAGGGAGTAGTATATACGCCTAAGGAAATAGTTAATTACATGATTAACCATACTATATCTGATGATATAATAAAAAATCCTTTTATTAGAATTTTAGATCCCAGTTGCGGTTGCGGGAGTATATTGCTTTTAATCTTTGATAAGTTAAGAGATATTTACATAAGAAACTTAGAGATAATAAATAAAGTTCATGGGTTAAGCTTAAATTTAAATAATTTGAATAAGCATATATTAGATAACAATCTGTTTGGTATAGACATTGATTCTACAGCCTTGAAAATATTAGCTATAGAATTGTATGAGAGGGCAGAATACGTAAACGAGAAGAATTTAATTAATAAGGATTTTTTGCTAGATGATTATAGTGATAAATTTCATATAATTATTGGTAATCCTCCTTATGTTGGAACTAAGTTTTTGGATAAGGAATATGCAGGTAAAATAAGAGAAAAATATAAAAATATATTAAATGATAAGGGAGATTTATCTTATTGCTTTATTAAGAAATCCTTACAAAGGGTTTATGATGATTATAAAATAACCTTAATTACCTCTAGGTACTTCATGGAGGCTCTCAGTGGCGAAAAATTAAGAGCCTATATCTTGAGTGAAAGTAATATATATAGAATAACAGATTTTTATGGATATAGACCATTTAAAAATGCTGGTATAGATCCGGCTATAATCTTTTTGGAAAGCAAGCCTTCTAAATCGATTATTGTTAGCAAGCCTAATTCTCCTAACCAGACTAAAACTAGTTTCCAAGAATCTAGTTTTAACAGCTTTACAGTAGCTACAAATAGTTTAAGTTCTGAGCCTTGGAGGCTGCAAAATCAAATGGTGCTAAAAATTATAGATAAAATTGAACAGAGATGTAAAAGAACCTTGGGAGAAATATGTAACAGTTATCAGGGAATAATTACAGGTTGTGATAAGGCTTATATTGTTACAGAAAAGCTTGCTTTGGAGCATAATATAGAAAAGGATTTGCTAAAACCTTGGATAAAAAGTAGCTCTATATCCTTAGATAAGAAAATAAAATCATCGGCCTACATAATTTATTCTAATTTTATAAAAAATGAAGAAAGTCATCCTTTTGCTATAAAATATATTGCAAATTATAAAGATAAGCTTATGAATAGACGAGAATGTAGGCTAGGAAGAAGGAAATGGTATGAGCTTCAATGGGGTAGGGACAGCAGCTTATTTGAAAGGGAAAAAATTATTTTTCCCTATAAAAGTGCTACGAACCGCTTTGTAATAGATAAAGGAAACTATTTTAGTGCAGATATTTATGCTCTATTATTGAAGGATGATGAGCTTATAAGCTATGAGCTTTTAGTGAAGCTTCTAAACAGTAAAATCTATGAGTTTTACTATAAGAGTTTTGCTAAAAAATTGGGTGGTAGCTTGTATGAGTACTATCCTAATAATTTAATTAGATTATATGTTCCAACAGATGATATAAGTATGGACATGGATTTATATGACTACTTTAAGTTCAGTGAATCAGAAATTGAGTATATTGAAAAGTTTAAGGGGTGATTGAATTTCACCCCTAATTATTTAGTAAGATTTTCAATAAATTTAGGTAAAACAAAAGAAGCCTTGTGAAGCTTTCTTGTGTAATATTTTGTGTCAAGGTCAAGTCCATTGGCAGGATCTATGTTTTCTGGATCATATTTTTTTGAACCTATTGTAAAGCTCCAATAGCCACTAGGATAAGTAGGGATGGCTGCCATGAAAAGCTTAGTTATTGGGAAAATTGCCTTAGCATCATTAAATACCTTTCTAACTACATCTGGAAGATAGAAAGGAGTCTCTGTTTGGGCTACGAAAATACCATCCTCAGTTAAGCACTCATAAATTTCCTTGTAAAAGCTACCGCCAAATAAACCTTCAGCAGCACCAAATGGATCGGTGGAATCTACTATTACTACGTCAAATTCATTCTTATGCTCATGAACATATTTTATGCCATCACCAATAAAAATTTCACATCTTGGGTCATTTAGTGCGCAGCTTATTTCTGGAAGATACTTCTTACATTCTTCTATAACAGCAGCATCAATTTCACATAAAACAGCTTTTTCTACAGAAGGGTGTTTTAATATTTCTCTTATTGCTCCTCCATCACCGCCTCCTACTACCAATACCTTTTTAGGATTTGGATGGCTGTTTAATGGTATATGGGTTATCATCTCATGATAAACATATTCATCCTTTATAGATGTTTGAACAATACCATCTAATACAAGCATTCTACCAAAATCATATGTATCTAAAATAGCTAAGTCTTGGTATTCAGTTTTTCTTCTTACAAGGGTTTCTTTAACTTTATAGGTCATAGCAGAGTTTTCAATCTGCCCTTCTTTTAACCACATATCCATTGAAAAACTCCTCCTTTTAGTAATTATTGTATTTAAACTCAAGTTAAATTATAGCATAAATTCTAATAGCCTCAACCTTTAAAGTATATAAAAATTTACTTTTATGTGTTTAAAAATCCGAAAATATGGGTATAATAATATAATGTACGCAAATATTTCCAAAATATAGAAGGAAAAAATGGTAAAAAGTAGAATATTATTAATATGCTACTTGTCATATAAATAGTAGGTACTGCATAAATACATATATTTTTTATTCTTAGAGGCTTTTATTAAATTAAGAACAAAGGGGGGAAACTGCTCCTAAGGAGCGGAAATTATGTATATTAAATTTGATAACAAGGATAATAAATTAATCGTTCAATTAGTAGGAGAATTGGATCATCACAGTGCAGCAGAGGTGCGAAACAAAATAGATGACAGACTGGAACGAGAAAAGGTAACTAAGCTTATAATGAACTTTTCTGGTGTGACTTTTATGGATAGCTCAGGTATTGGCGTAGTCATAGGAAGATATAAAAAGCTAGCTGCTAAAAATGGATCTGTATGTGTAACAGATGTTAAGGATTCAATTAGAAGAGTATTTGAGTTATCAGGTATGTTTAAAATTATTAAAATATTTGATAGTGTGGAAGAAGCTGTTAATAAGTTCTAAAGTGGGGGGATTGTAATGTACGAAAACAAGATAAAGATTGAATTTCAAAGTAAGTCAGAAAATGAGAGTTTCGCCAGAGTTGCTGTAGCTGCTTTTGTTTCGCAGCTAGATCCAACAATAGAAGAACTTACGGATATAAAAACCGCTGTATCTGAAGCAGTTACTAATGCTATTATTCATGGCTATGAAAATAAAGATGGTACAGTTGTTATCGAGGCTGAAATAAAAGGTGATGAAGTAACTATAATTGTCAGTGATGAAGGTAAAGGTATTGAAAACATAGAACAGGCTATGCAACCTTTGTATACTTCAAGACCAGATTTAGAGAGATCGGGCATGGGCTTTACAGTTATGGAAACCTTTATGGATAGCTTGCAGGTTGATTCTAAGCCAGGAAAGGGCACTAAAATAATCATGAAAAAGGTATTTAAATCTTTAAGTTAGGTGGAGAAGTATGGAAGGAGAAGTTGTAAAGAAGGAGAGCTATAACTATGATGATAATTTAGAGCTTATACAACTTGCAAGATCGGGAGATAAGGATGCATTAAACAAGGTTATAGAAATGAATTTACCTTTAGTATCATCTATAAGCAAGAAGTTTTTAAATCGAGGATATGAATATGAAGATATTTTCCAAATCGGTTCTATTGGACTAGTGAAAGCGGTTAATAATTTTGACCCATCTTATAAGGTGAAGTTCTCTACTTATGCGGTACCAATGATTATAGGTGAAATAAAAAGGTTTTTTCGAGATGATGGCATTATAAAAGTTAGCAGAAATGTTAAGAACCTAGCTCGGAAGTTGCATTATGACAAGGAGAAATTAACTAAAAAATTGAATAGAGCCCCTACAATTGAAGAATTATCAGAGTATTCCGGAATAAAAAAAGAAGAGGTTTTAATGGCTTCAGAATCCTTACATGGTATGCACTATCTATATGATACTATTCATCAGGATGATGGTTCTCCAGTGCTACTTATTGATAAGTTAGTTGAGAACAGCGAGGATGATAAAGATGTAATAGATAAGCTAGCTCTAAAGGAAGCCATAGGTACTCTTGATGTAAAAGCAAGACAAATAATAATGCTTAGATACTTTAAGGACAAGACACAAATCCAAGTGGCGAAAATGCTTGGAATTAGCCAGGTACAAGTATCTCGAATTGAAAAAAGGGTATTAAAGCAAATGAAAGAAAAGCTGGAAGAATAAAAGCAGTACATTTCGTATTTGCATTTATTCTTTATTAATTTTAAGGGCGAAGCTAATTTTAGCTTCGCCCTTAAAATTATATCAATTATTAAATGCTCCTTGATCAAAGTCTATATCATTATTATCATTTGGCTTTTTATCATTGTTTCCATCAGAACTGTTACCATCGCTATTACCATCATTATTATTGTCATTTGGAGGATTATTATTTGGTGGTACTGGTATATTTGGATCATTTGGATTATCGTTATTATTTGGTCTGTTTGGATCTACATTAGGAGTAGAACGGGTATCGTCATACTCTGTAGGTAGTACATAAGCCTCATCTTGTAATTTAACACTAGGCTTATAATCACGTTTAATAAATACTTTTTTAATAATTAAATTTGCAGGAGTATTTGCAGTAGCCAGTTTACCATTATTTTTATTAATACTAGCCTCAATATGTATGTCACACATCTTTGTTGGCACAGTACCTTCGGTAAAGTAAGTGGTAACTAAACGACTGCCTCTTGGGTCACGGGTACATAATTCTGTTGGCAATAATCCTGAATCCTTACATACTGTTGCTTTAACGATGCCTTGAGGTTGTGCAATGTCAGTTACCTCCAGATTCTTGTGGGCAACAGCCATAATTTCACCAAGTATTTGTGCTGCTGTACCGCTACCTATACCTGTACCACTTAAGGAAGCTTGCTTATCATCACCTATCCAAACAGCACCGCTGTAATATGGAGTTAAGCCACAGAACCAAAGATCCTTGAAATTGGATGAAGAACCTGTCTTACCAGCAATAGGCATACTTCCCATAGCATCGTTTGCTCTTCCTGCAGTACCACCTGCATCATTAACTGGTCCCTTAAGTAAATCATACATTATATATGCAGTTTGAGGTGACAATACCTTTCTTGTAGCAGCTTTATTCTCCAATAAAACTCTTCCGGTTTTATCTACTACTTTAGTATATAGTATTGGAGTAGTGTAAATACCATTGTTTCCAAAGGTACCATAGGCAGCTGACATTTGCAATGTAGTAGCTCCCTCTATTTGTCCTAAGGAAAGAGCGGCAATACTGGATTTATCATTTTCTGATAAAGTTAAACCAAACTTTTCTCCATATTCAGCACCAGTTTTCAAGCCTATCTGATCCTCTACCTTAACTGCCACTAAGTTTATAGATCTTGTTATAGCTTCTTTTATTGTAACATAACCCATATATTGTCCCTTTGTTACATTTTGAGGGTTGTAATTATTGTACTTCTTTTGTAATTCTGGGGACAATGGTGAGTCTTCTATTACGCTTCCACCAGTTAATTGCTTTGTCTCTATAGCTGGAGAATATACTGTAAGTGGTTTTATTGTGGAACCTACGGAACGTCTAAAGGAACTTGAGGTAGCCCTATTATATGAATTAGCAGGTTGATTTCCACGACCACCTATTATGGTCTTAACTTCCCCTGTACGATAGTCCATTATTACTGCAGAGGCCTGGGGTTGTACTACGGCATTAGGGTTATTTATATCTCCAGTTTGACTTGAACCAAAGTACTTAGGATTATTCAAAATTTTTTGAGCTTCATCTTGTAAGTTCCTATCCATTGTAGTGTAAATTTGAAGGCCACCATACATAAGTAATTTTTCAACGTCCTCAGAAGTATAATTATAAGCCTTCATCAAATCATTTTTTACCTGTTCCATTGTTGGTCTAGAAAACCATTCGTAATTTAGCTTGTTTGAAACATTCGTTGACTGGTTAAGCTTAAATGATTCTTGCAACTTGCCATCGTTTAAGTCTTGAATTGCTTGCTTATATTCAGATTCACTAATATGGCCATTTTCATACATTTTTGCTATTACGTTTTTGGTTCTAGATACATATTCTTCAGGATGTTCTTTAGCATAATCAATAAATACGGAGTATTTATATGGATGCTGGGTAACTCCTGCTAAATATGCACATTCAATAAGAGTTAATTCATTTAAATCTTTTTTGTTAAAATACATTTCTGAAGCCTTCTGAACACCATGAACGTTACCGCCTAAATTTATAGTGTTAAGATATGCTTCTAATATTTCGTCCTTACTTAAGGCCTTTTCTAACTGTGTTGCTAAGTACATTTCCTGTACTTTACGCTTTATGCTTACCTCATTAGTTAATACTGTGTTTTTTATTAACTGTTGGGTGATAGTTGAAGCACCGTGTAAACCATCTTCATTAGAGAAGATTTTCTTTGCATTTGTATAAACTATTCCAACAAGTCTTTTATAGTCTATACCGTTATGGGATAAGAAACGCTCATCTTCAATGCTAATAAAAGCGTATTTTAAATTATCTGGCACATCCTTTATTGAAACAGTTTCACGTTTTAGTAGAGTAGGGGCTTCATCCATAAGTTGTCCCTCGCTGTCGTAAAGCACTGAAGGCTCATCTAAAACTAGTATACTGTTTAGATCTAATTCAGGAGTAGTTTTTATCATGGCCATAATTATACCAGCCAAGGCAACAGAGGCTACCAGACCTAAAGTAAAACAAGTTATAAAAAAATATTTAATAAATTTCCTAAGCTTACTTTGATTTTTTTTCTTAGTTTTCTTAGTTTTCATATTTCCTCCTAAAAATTACTTAGCTTTTATTCTTGCCAATTCTAGAGTATTATAACACAACAATGCAAAAAAATGAATTTGGATAAATATGCCTTTAGAGTATGCATAGGTAGATTGAAGCATATAAATTAATGTACCTATCTTAAGTACGTTGATTTTAATAAAAAGTAACTGATACATCCAAATGTTATCTTGTACATTCTAAACAAGTTTTCTTATTTGGCTTTCCAGAATGCATAACATAAGATTTCCAGAAGCTTTTTACAATTACATTATAAATCAAATAAAATTAAATTACAATATTTAACAAATTTGAGGAGGCCTAATTTTGAAATTTAAACAGCGGCTTGCTATTTTCTTGATTATTCTATTGATTATAATAAATATTGCACTCTTTGTAATCGACAGAAGCATTATGCCTACGTTACTAGCGGTGGCAGATGCCGAAATGAGGGCTAAAGCTACAGCAACCCTTAATAATTGCATTGTAAAAGAATTCGGTGAAGACTTTAATTACGATGAAATCATTAAGGTGGAAAAGGACAATGATGGGAATATTGTAATGCTGAAAGCTGATACTATGAAATTAAACCAAATTGCTTGTGATGTAGCTTTAAGCTCTCAGAACGAACTAAAAAAAATGGGTCAGGTTGGCTTGGAATTGCCTATTAGTTATATAGTAAAAAATAATATTCTAACAGGTTTTGGTCCCAATATTACTGTAAAAATGCAACCTATAGGATACATTGAAACAAGATATATTTCTACCTTTGAAGGGGCTGGTATTAATCAAACAAGACATAGAATATTTGTAGAAGTCAAAACAAAAATTCGAATTATATTGCCTTCAAAAAATAATGAAATTGAGATTGTCCATCAAGTGCCTATATGTGAGACCATTATTGTAGGGAAAATCCCCGATAATGCAATAAATTTAGATATGAATGCTGCGGGTTTTTCACTACCTAATAAATAATTTTAGCACAATGGAGTAGGAGGGGAAAATATTTTTCCCCTCCTACTCGATGCTTAATATCAGCTTATTTTTCTTCCCAATTAAAAATATAAGGTACATTTCTATAATAATCACCGTAATTTAGTCCGTAGCCTACTACGAAAACATCTGGAATAGTAAATCCGCAAAAATCTGGAGTTACATCTACTGCTCTTCTGTCTGGCTTGTCTAATAGAGAACAAGTTTTAACGGAATTAGCACCTTTAGATTGCACATATTCCTTTATGAATTTCATTGTTATTCCAGTGTCGATTATATCGTCTACTATTAAAACATCATAACCAGTTATATCATCTGGAAGGTCATTAACAATCTTAACATTTCCAGAGCTTTCTTCACTATCACCATAGCTGGAAGTAGTCATAAAACCAATTTTTACAGGAATATTTATAGCTCTAACTAAATCAGCAGTAAAAATAAAACTTCCTCTTAACAAGGATAGGACATATAATTTCTTGTCCTTGTAGTACTGTTCAATATCTGCACCTAATTCCTTGATTCTAGCCTTAATTTTATCTTCAGATATTAATATATTCCTACTTTTTTCTTCCATTTTCTCCTCCTAAGTTTACCCATTATCTTATTTACAATATAGCTATAATAGTATAAAATTAATTGGAAGTTGTCAAGTATATAGATGAGACAGCTTAAACTTGTTGAGGAGTGATGACTTTGATATATGGCAACATTGACGGAGTAAAGAAGTTTATATTGGATGAGTTGGAAGAAATATATAATGTAAAAGTAGCTAGAGACGAGATTGCCACTGAAGAAATTATTACTAAAATACATAGATTAACCTTAGCTTTAGGTAGAGAAATCAGTATAGCTATTGATAGAAAAGGAAATGTAAAATACGTTTGCATTGGAGACAGTACTAGTGTAGATATGCCTATTATAGATATCAAAGAACGAAGACTATCTGGTATTAGAATTATCCATACACATCCCAATGGAATTTCAAGATTATCAGCTTTAGATACCTCCGCCTTAATTAGACTTAAGCTAGATTGTGTAGCTGCCTTGTCTGTTGAAGAGGGAAAAACTCCATTGATAACTATTGGCTTCTGTGATATAGCCGATGATAGATTAACCTTTAGTCTAACAGATGAATTAACAATAGAGGAAGCAATTAGCTATAAATTTCTAGATAAGATAAAAGCAATAGAAGAAGCTATGATAGATAGCAATTTACAAGAAGACGACAGAGAAAGAGCAATATTAGTAGGGTCAGATACAGAAGAAAGCCTACAAGAATTGCATGAATTAGCTTTGGCCTGTGAGGTTAGCGTAGTAAACCAAGTTTTTCAGAAAAGAGCTAAGTTAGATCCAGTATTCTATATAGGTAGCGGTAAGGTTAAGGAAATAGCGATGCTTGTTCAGGCGGTGGGAGCTAATGTAGTAATTTTTGATGATGAGCTTTCTGGTTCCCAAGTTAGAAATTTAGAGCAAAATTTAGGTGTTAAGGTTATAGACAGAACAACCTTAATTTTAGATATATTTGCTAGGAGAGCAAGGTCAAAGGAGGCTAAAATTCAGGTAGAGTTAGCTCAATTAAAATATAGACTTCCAAGACTAACAGGCTTAGGTACAGTATTGTCTAGAACTGGTGGAGGTATAGGTACAAGAGGTCCTGGAGAAAAGAAGCTAGAAACAGATAGAAGGCATATTAAAGAGCAAATATATGATCTGAAAAAAGAATTAGATAAAATTCAAAAGGTTAGAGAAGTTCAAAGGGAAAAAAGAAATAAGGAAAGGGTGCCTAGAGTTTCGTTAGTAGGCTACACAAATGCAGGAAAGTCCACGCTGAGAAATGCTCTTTGCGATATAGCCTTACCTAAGGATGCTATAGAGAAAGAAAAGGTGTTGGAGGCAGATATGCTCTTTGCAACCTTAGATACTACTACTAGAGCTTTAACCTTGCAGGACAACAGAACTATAACACTTACAGATACTGTAGGTTTTGTAAGAAAGCTTCCCCATGATTTAGTAGAGGCCTTTAAGTCAACGTTAGAGGAGGTAATTTATTCTGATTTATTGATATATGTAGTGGATTGCTCTTCGCCAGAAGTAAGGGAGCATATTGAAGCGGTAGAAAAGGTTTTATCAGAGTTAAATGCTATAGATATACCTAAAATAATGGCACTAAATAAGATGGATAAGGTGGAAGGTTCCTATCTAAAAGCTTTGAAAGAAAATTATCTCAACACTGAGCAATATTTAGAGGTTATTGAAATCTCTGCAAAGGAAGGCGCAAATTTAGAAAAATTATTGGAGTTAGTTTCTATACATTTACCAGAAAAACTAGTTAAGGCTAACTTCTTGATACCTTATAGTGATAGCTCCACTGCAGCATATTTACACAGAAACTCCAATATAATTCAAGAGGAGTATCGTGAAGATGGAATATATATAGAAGCTATGATAGATGAAGAGGTTAAAAATAAGACTATGAAATACATTATATAAGAAGGCCACAGCCTTCTTATATTTTTATAGTTTTAGGTAATAATATATAAAGACTGATAAGGGAAGATAAAGCTTAAATTTATAAACTGAGGAGTGATGCTATGAAGGTGTGTCCAGTATGTAATTCCATGTTTAATTTAAGCTATCGCTGCTCAAATTGCTCTGAATTATTGGAGGATAATGGGAGAGTAGAAGATTATCTAGACCCTTATAGTGCAGATATGCCCATAGAGAATGCAGCTTATTGTAAACATGTGTATATATGTAGAAACTGTGGAAATACAGAAAATTTTAATTATAAAATGGTTAACTATTGATTAGTTGTCTGTTGAGAATTTATTGTTATAATATAAATGATAAGGATATTAGTATTAATGTGGTGAAATCATGAATAATTTGGGTATAAAACTTAAAGAAACAGATGTTCCAAAGTACCTCCAAATATATAATGAGATAAAGAGATTAATTGAGCAAAATAAATTAATTGATGGTTTTAAATTACCTACCATTAGAGATTTAGCTAATGATTTGCAGGTTAACAAAGCAACAGTTATAAGTGCCTATAAAAAGCTTCAGGATGACGGATACGTAGTTCAGAAAATTGGTAGTGGCACCTTTGTTAAGAAAGTAGATGGTAGTAGAAATATTAAGAAAATATATAAGGATGTCTTTAAAAAAATCACCACAGAGAAGCTGGAAAAATATATAGATTTTACAGGAGAGACTGCCAGTACTACTTTATTTTCTGTAGAAGTTTTTAAGGATGTTATAAATAAGGTACTAGAACGGGATGGAGCCAAGGCTCTTATATATCAAGAGCTTCTAGGCTATGAGGGCTTAAGAAAAAGCATAGTAGAAAATTTTTGGAATAACTCTATAAAGGCCGATGAGGTGTTAATTGTATCAGGGGCTCAGCAGGGGTTGGATATTGTTTCTAAAGCCTTGATTAATAATCAAGAGGGAATAGTAATTGAAAAGCCTACCTATAGTGGTGCTTTGGCAGTTTTTAATTGGAGAAGGGCTGATATCCATGAAATTGAAATGGGAATGGATGGCATTAATATTGATAAGCTAGAGAACATACTAAGAAAGAATAAGATAAGGTTTCTCTATCTCATGAGTTATTTTCAAAATCCTACTGGTGCCTCCTATTCTGAAGAAAAGAAAAGAAAGCTTCTTTATTTAGCAAGTATTTATGATTTTTATATTATAGAAGATGATTATCTATCGGAGCTTATTTACGATTCCAATATAAAATATAAAAGCTTTAAGCAAATGGATTTTGACAACAGAGTAATTTATATAAAAAGCTTTTCTAAAATATTTTTGCCAGGTATTCGACTGGGATACTTAATAGTTCCACCGAAGTTTAGAGAGAAAATTCAAAATGCAAAGATAAACTCGGATATTGCTACCTCTAGCTTAATGCAAAGAGCCTTAGAATTATATATAAATTCAGGATATTGGAGAGACTATATTGAAAAATTAAATAAAATCTACATGGAAAGATATAGTTTTATGATTAACAAGCTTGAAGAATATTTAAGTGATTTTGTTGAATATCAATGCCCTGGTGGAGGTATGAACTTTTATGTAAGGTTACGGGGCAATGTAAATATTCAAAGCCATGATCTCTTTCAGTTATGTAGAAAAAATTATGTACTAATAACGCCGGGTGCCATCTTCTATAAGGATATATCTGAAGGGAGTTGCTATTTTAGAATTGGATTTTCTCAAACTGATAAAAAGCAAATAGAAGAAGGCCTAAGAAAAATTGCAGCTATTTTAAAAAAATATAAGGATTAGGAGTAGGATATGGAATATAGAACTATAAAAGGACAAGCTTCTGCAGAGTACGAAGAAAAAAAGTCAGTGTTTATTGGTAGTGTTGCCAGAGTATCTACTGAAGATGAGGCTAGAAATTTTATTAATAGTATAAAGGCAAGTCACAGAGAGGCAAGGCATAATGTTTATGCCTATGTTATAGGGGCCAATTGTTCAATTCAAAGATATAGCGATGATGGGGAACCCCAAGGAACAGGGGGGATACCAGTGCTGGAGGTTATTAAAAGAAATAATATCACAGACATCGTTATAGTGGTTACTAGATATTTTGGTGGTGTGTTATTGGGGGCTTCTGGTTTAGTAAGAGCTTATTCGAAAGCTGCTGCTCTAGCGGTTAAGGAAGCTGGTATAGTGGAAAAGGTTAATGCAGTTATGCTTAGGATTAGGATAGATTATGATTTATTAGGAAAAATACAGTATACTTTTAATAAAAACAATTGGCAAATTGATAATACTGAGTACACTGATATGGTTGAGCTAAGTATTGTTTGTGAAAAGGAAAAAATAGAGGAGATAAGAGAGGCTCTAATGGATATTACCAATAATAAATTTACCATATTAGATCAAAAGGAAGATATTTATTTTAAAGAAAATCATAAATTTTTACTTAATCTTTAGAAGAATTAATAGATATTGGATATATTTACCTTTTGCCAAAATTAACTTGATGAGAGTTGAAGTTTCATTTGTTTATATGATATAATATTTCAAGATTT
The DNA here is from genome assembly GCA_002385545.1 of Clostridium sp. UBA3947. GTDB lineage: Bacteria > Bacillota > Clostridia > Clostridiales > Clostridiaceae > Clostridium_AU. Next base: position 25,155 of record DGDR01000245.1, on the reverse strand, counting down.
GCTTTAAGAAAATTGATATAGTTATAATTTATGTTTTTTTAGGAGGAGTACATAATGTCCGGACATTCAAAATGGCATAATATTCAAGCTAAAAAGAGCAAAACTGATGCAAAAAGAGGGAAAATATTCACAAAGCTAGGTAAGGAACTAGCTTTAGCCGTTAAAAATGGTGGGCCAAACCCAGATACTAATACTAAATTAAGGGATGTAATTGCTAAAGCTAAAGCAAATAATATGCCTCAAGATACCATAAACAGAGTAATTAAAAAGAGCTCTGGTGAAATGGATGCAGTTAACTATGAAGAAATAGTTTATGAAGGATATGGTCCTTCTGGAATAGCAGTTATAGTTAATGTATTAACTGATAATAAAAATAGAAGTGCTGGTAATGTGAGACATGCTTTCACAAAGTATGGTGGTAACTTGGGAGCTACAGGATGTGTGTCTTTTATGTTCCAGAAGAAGGGACAAATTGTTATAGAGAAAACTGACGAACTTGATGAAGATGAATTGATGATGGAAGCCTTAGAAGCGGGAGCAGAAGATTTTGCTTCAGAAGAAGAGGTGTTCATTATAACCACAGCTCCAGATGATTTTGGAACGGTAAGAGAAGCTTTGGAGGCTAAAGGCTTGGAGTTCTTGGAGGCAGAAGTAAAGATGGTGCCTGACACTTATACAGAAATTGATGAAGAAACTGCTGCTAAGTTCCAGAAAATGTTGGACACTTTAGAAGATGATGATGATGTTCAAGATGTTTACCACAATGCTGAGTTCCCTGAGGGCTGGGAAGGCTAACAGTTACGGTTTGATTTGGATATAATTATTATACATAATCACTCTAAAGGTTGAATCTATTCAACTAAAGGAGTGATTTTTTGTACTAATATATGTAAAAATATGATAAATTACCATATATAAGAGGACATCATGAAAGAATTATGTTGAATATATAAATATACAGCCTATTGCATATGCTATTGAATACTTGGCAGATTGAATTATATTGTGGTATACTGTTAGTGCATTAAGGGATTTATTTATAAAAACGTTGAATTATTGACTTTCTATGACTTGGTAGCATAGACTGAATAAAAATATTGTTTTTATAAAAATAGCAGGATTTATTGAATTAGTGTAGAATATTTTTTATGGTGTGTAAAAATATAAGGTAGCAAGCAATTGCTACTTCAATGTTTTGATTAGCTTAATAATCCATGGAAAGCCAATTTTCACGGATTTAAATTATAAAATTAAATGTATACTTAGGGGGAGTTTTTATGAAGCTAAAGTTTGCACAAATCAGAGATTTATACAATAACATTTGTATAAAAATTGAGGAGTATGAAGAAGCCATAAAGAAATTGTTAGATATTACCGCTGACGATGCAGACAATAAAGGGGTTATAGAAGAAGCAGTTTCAAAGGAAAATAATGAACCAGTTCAAATACTAATAAACCGTCTTAATGTACTTTATAGAGATTTAAGTAAAATTGAAAATTGCTACTTTGATGTAGATTTAGGTGAAGATTTATTGCAGTATCTAGATGAAACCAGTCAATAACAAATTAATTATATTTATTAGGGTATAGGGTATAAAATCAGGTAAAAATGTCCATAATATCACTTAGAATCAATATGTTAAGTATTACCAAAAACACAAATGGTTATTGTAAATAACATCCTTGTTGTTTGGTAATAAAGAAGGAGTGATATTATGAGATTTAGTAAGGTTGATTATTTTATAATCTTTACCCTAAGTGTTGTTTTAATATTTGCTATTAGTTTTAATGTTGCTATAAAGCTTATAAATAGAAATGCTATTAAATCTAATGAAAATGTAGACGTCCTATCAAAGACAAGGACCGTTGAAAGAATTTTATCAGAAAACTCAAAGATTATTTTAAAGCTACGCAATAATAATACTGAAGTTAGCAAACTTGAAGTTTCCCTTCAAGAGTTAAAAAATTTTATAGCTGGTGACATAACCTTAAACAAGGTTAAGGAGTATTATAGTAAGGATAACTTTGAATTTGTAGAAGAAAAACAGAATGAAATTTTATTTGTAAAAGATACACCTTATGTTCCAGGCAGGTATTACATAGGTGTTACCGATAAAGATTTTATAGCTGTATTTAAGTGTGATTATTACGGTAATCTTTACATAGAAAAGCCGGAGGAGGATATAACTGATAGAAATTTAGAAACCTTTCCGGAAAGTGCTCAGAAAAACCTTAAGGAATTTAAGTATGAATATGAAAATAAAGAAGAGGCTTTAGATGAATTAATGGCTATTTGTTCATAGGTCTTGTAAACCCTTAGCATTTTATGCTAAGGGTTTATTATTGAATTATTACTTATCGGATGGTAAAGTAGTATATGATAGAGTTAATGAGGAGGAAGTGTTTATGTATGAATATATAAAAGGGAAATATAAAGGATTTTATAAGGATTATGTAGTTATTGAGAACAATGGTATAGGATATAAAATATTTGTCCCTGGTAGTACATTAACCAAGCTTCCTAAAATAGATGATGAGGTATTATTGTATACATATCAAATGGTTAGAGAAGATTTTATAGGCCTTTACGGCTTTAGTACTAGAGATGAGCTGGAAATGTTCCTTTTACTAATAAATATCAATGGTGTAGGAGCTAAGGCTGCACTATCCATACAATCTATTTTAGATGTAGATACCTTGCAATATTCTATTGCTACTGGAGACGAGAAGGCTTTGTGCAGGGCTCCGGGAGTTGGCAAAAAGATTGCACAAAGAATTATATTAGAGTTACAGGATAAAATGAAGAAGCTGTGTGCAGTTAACGAAGAGGGGTTAAGTGTAGAAAGCAAAGAGCAAAGTTCTATTCTAAGCGATGCATTAGCCGCCTTGATATCCCTAGGATACTCTGAAAAAGAAGCGGCAACAGCCCTAAAAAATATCGATGTGGCTGCGCCCCTAGAAACTATAATAAAAGATGCTTTAAAGCAACTAATGAATTGAAAGGATTTTGGCAATGGATGAAAGAATTTTATCATCAATGGCTTTTATAGAAGAGAATAATTCTGAATACAGTTTGCGTCCTCAAACTCTTGATGAATATATCGGTCAAAAAAAGGTAGTAGATAAGCTTAAGGTTTTTATAAAGGCGGCTCAAGAGAGAAATGAAGCGCTAGATCATGTGCTATTATATGGACCTCCCGGTTTGGGTAAAACTACCTTGGCCAATATTATAGCCAAGCAAATGGGAGGAAATTTAAAAGTAACTTCTGGACCAGCCATAGAAAGAGCTGGTGATTTGGCTGCTATATTAACTACCTTAAATAGCAAGGATGTCTTGTTTATAGACGAAATTCACAGACTAAATAGGAGTGTAGAAGAAATTTTATACCCTGCTATGGAGGATTATGCCTTAGATATTGTCATTGGAAAAGGCGCCGCAGCTAAATCTATTAGATTAGATTTGCCTAACTTTACTTTAATAGGTGCTACTACAAGAGTAGGTTTGTTGACTTCTCCTTTAAGAGATAGATTTGGAGTATTATGTGCTATGGAATACTATAGCAGTGAGGAGTTAAAGGAAATTGTAGTTAGATCTGCAGCGGTGCTAGGCTGTGAAATAACGGAAGACAGTGCCTTTGAAATTGCACGAAGGTCCAGGGGAACACCGAGAATAGCTAATAGACTTTTAAAGAGGGTTAGGGATTATTCTCAAGTAAAAGGAGAAAATATAATTAAGCTACAGGATGCTAAAGAAGCCTTAGAACTATTAGAAGTAGATGAAGAAGGCTTTGACCGAGTGGATAATCGAATACTAGAAGCTATAATAGATAACTTTTCTGGTGGACCAGTAGGTATAGAAACCTTATCCTATTTTATAGGTGAAGAGTTGGACACTATAGAGGACGTGTATGAGCCTTATTTGCTTCAAAAGGGCTTTATTATAAGAACTCCAAGAGGTAGGGTAGCAACAGATAAAGCTTATAAACATACCAAAAGAAGCAGAGTAAAAGATAATATTGAACAATTGCCCTTGTTTGAGAAGGAATAATTACTAAAGAGGTGTTAGATTTGAAAGTAGAGGATTTTTATTTTGACTTACCAAAGGAATTAATTGCTCAACATCCTTTGGAAAAAAGAGATGAGTCTAGACTAATGATTTTAGATAAAAATACTGGGGAAATAGAAGAGACTACCTTTAAGAATATTATCCAGTACCTAAAGGAAGGAGATTGCCTAGTACTAAATGATACTAGAGTAATGCCAGCAAGATTGATTGGTGAAAAAGTGGGCTCAGGCGGTAAAATAGAATTTTTGCTTTTAAAAAGAACAGAAGGGGATAAGTGGGAAAGTCTAGTTAAGCCTGGGAAAAGAGCAAAGATTGGTACTGAATTTATTTTTGGTAATGGAAGACTTAAGGCTAAGGTAGTAGATATATTAGAAGAGGGAAATAGAATAATTGAGTTTTATTATGATGGGATTTTTGAGGAGGTTTTGGATGAGCTAGGCCAAATGCCCTTACCTCCATATATCACAGAAGAACTAGAGGATAAGGAAAGATATCAAACGGTATATTCTAAGACTCTTGGTTCAGCAGCGGCACCTACCGCTGGTTTACATTTTACTAAGGAACTACTAGAGAATATCGAGAAAAAGGGTGTTGAAATAGCCTATGTAACACTCCATGTAGGCTTAGGTACATTTCGGCCTGTGAAAGTGGATGTAATTGAAGAGCATAAAATGCATTCTGAGTTTTATATGTTAGACGAAGAAAACTGCAATAAAATTAATAAGGTTAAAAGTAATGGTGGAAGAATTATAGCTGTAGGAACTACATCCTGCAGAACTCTAGAAAGTGTAGCAAAAGACGATGGTTATCTAATTGCTAAGAGTGGCTGGACTGATATTTTTATATATCCTGGCTATAAATTTAAAATAGTAGATTCCTTGATAACTAATTTTCATTTACCGGAATCTACCTTGATTATGTTGGTAAGTGCCTTAGCTGGTAAAGACAATATAATGAAGGCTTACAATAAGGCTATAGAAGAGCGATTTAGATTTTTCAGCTTTGGAGATGCTATGTTTATAAAATAAAGCTAACAAGGTTAAGACATTCATTAACAAAGGATGTGATTGTATGTTTAAAATATTAAAAAAAGAAGGCAAGGCGAAAAGAGGAACCTTTACAACAGTGCACGGTACTATCCAAACACCAGTCTTTATGAATGTAGGTACTCTAGCTGCAATTAAAGGTGCAGTATCCTCTATGGATTTAAAGGAAATAGGATGCCAGGTAGAGCTTTCAAATACCTACCACCTACATTTAAGACCAGGGGATGAAGTAGTTTATAAGCTAGGTGGACTGCATAAATTTATGAATTGGGATAGACCTATCCTAACAGATTCTGGTGGCTTTCAAGTTTTTTCACTAGCAGGAATAAGAAAAATAGAAGAAGAAGGGGTGTATTTTAATTCTCATATAGATGGAAAAAGGATATTTATGGGTCCTGAGGAAAGTATGAGGATTCAAAGCAATTTGGCTTCAACTATTGCTATGGCTTTTGATGAATGTATACCCAATCCATCCCCTAGAGAATATGTTGAAAAATCAGTGGCAAGAACCACCCGATGGCTACATAGGTGTATTGAGGAGATGAAACGCTTAAACTCTCTTGATACAACCATAAATAAAAATCAGATGCTTTTTGGTATAAATCAAGGTGGAATTTATGAGGATATAAGAATAGCCCATGCCAAGGAGATTGCAAAGCTTGATCTTGATGGATATGCTATTGGTGGCTTGGCAGTAGGAGAAACCCATGAAGAAATGTACAGAATTATAGAGGCAGTAGTCCCTAATTTGCCTGAAGATAAGCCTGTTTACTTGATGGGAGTAGGAACACCAATTAATATTTTAGAAGGGGTAGCTAGAGGTGTTGACTTTTTCGATTGTGTCCTACCAGCTAGAAACGGACGCCATGGCCATGTATTTAACCAATTTGGAAAGATAAATCTAATGAATGCAAAATATGAACTAGATTCTAAACCTATTGATGAAGGTTGTGGATGCCCTGCATGTAAACACTATAGTAGAGCTTATATAAGACATCTTTTTAAAGCTAAAGAAATGCTAGCTATGCGCTTATGTGTACTGCATAATTTATATTTCTATAACAAATTGATGGAAGATATAAGAACTGCTATAGAAAACAATGAATTTTATAAATTTAAGGATAAAATGGTTGAACAATTTAGTCAAAAGGGCTAGAATTAATTAGGCATAAATTTTTCTTTATAAGGAGGGTTGTATTAATGACTGGAGATGTAAAAGGATTTATCATATCAATAGTGATAATGATGGCAATGTTTTATCTTTTAATTTTCGTTCCTGAAAATAGAAGGAAGAAAAAGTATAATGCAATGTTAAATTCTTTAAAGCTAAATGATGAAATTATGACCAAGGGCGGTATCGTTGGAAAAATCACTAGTATAGAAGATGATTACATATTGTTACAAACTGGCCCAGATAGAGCTAGAATTAAGCTTTCAAAGCAAGGAATTTCTCACGTTATAAATGAAAGTAAGGTAGAGAACAAAACGGTAGAAAAAAACGACACTAAAAAAGTAAAGAAATAAGCTTATCTAGTACTAAAACACCTTCAGTCTACATAGATAATTAGTAGATGGGAGGTGTTTGTTTATGGAGCAAAAGGCTTTTTTTACTAAGATTTCTATGGGAGTTTTGAGGTCTGTTTTAATAACTATTGCACTACTAATAATATTTAGTATTATTATGACTTTTAAAGAGGTAAACACTCAATTTATTTCAGTATATTATGTGATTGCTACCTGCCTTAGTGTTGTATATGGTGCTATTTATTCTGCAAGGAAAAACAATAAGAATGGTTGGCTAGTAGGTATATTAGTAGCTGTGTTTTATATGTTACTAATATACATATTGTCAGCGTTGCTTTTTAAGAATATTTCATTTGGTACTACAGAATTATTAAGATTGCTGATTGCCATTTTAGTAGGAGCTTTATCCGGTATGCTTGGTATAAATATATAGAAATACTTTATTTAAACAACTTTATGTGTTATAATGCAAGTGAAGTGTTTTTTGGAATGGAGGGCTAGAAAGTGAAACATATTAGAACAGTAAATAAAGCAAATTTAAAGAATAGCTTAGCAAAGCCTGGATGCAAAGAATGTGCAAATTCATGCCAGTCCGCTTGCAAGACTTCTTGCACCGTTGCAAACTTAGCCTGTGAAAACTAAAATCATAGGGCAGCAGTAACAATATAAGGGAGTAACTTCCCTTCAGTTACTGCTTATTTCATGTGCAACTATAGTTGCACATTTTGTTTGCTTATAATAGTTTTTTATGAAATGAATATTATTGTACATAAATAATTTTGTTAGGAGGATGTAACTTTGGCTCTAATACATAAATTTATTCAAGGTGGAGACTACTATGTGTTGGACGTAAATTCTGGATGTGTTCATATAGTAGACGAGCTTATTTATGATATTTTAGATGAAGAAAATATACCAAATAAAGAGGAAACTATAAAAAAGCTTAGTTATAAATACAATACAGAAGAACTTGAAGAAGCTTTTTCTGAGCTACAAGAGCTTATAGATGAAGAAATGCTTTATTCAGGGGATAAATATGAAGATATAGCTATGAATGATAAATCAAAGTCCTTTATTAAAGCCATGTGTTTAAACATTGCCCATGACTGTAACTTGAAATGCAAATATTGTTTTGCAGAAGAAGGAGAATACAAGGGACATAGAATGTTAATGAGTGCTGAAGTTGGTAAAAAGGCAGTGGACTTTGTAATAAAAAACGCTGGACCAAGAAAAAACATAGAAATAGACCTTTTTGGTGGAGAACCACTGTTAGCCTTTAATACTATAAAGGAAATTGTTGAATATGCAAAGGAACAGGAAAAAATACATAATAAAAACATAAGATTTACAATGACTACCAATGCTACTTTATTAACAGATGAAATAATGGAATATATAGATAAGAATATGGGAAATATAGTTTTGTCTATAGATGGACGAAAGGAAGTTAACGATAAGGTAAGAGTAAGGCACGATGGTAGCGGTACCTATGAAAACATACTTCCTAAAATAAAGAAAATGGTTGAACGCCGTGATAAGAGCAAACAATATTATGCAAGAGGAACTTATACAAGAAATAACACTGATTTTTATGAGGATGTTATTGCTTTAGCCAATGAAGGCTTTAAGGAAATTTCCATAGAACCAGTAGTTTTACCAGAAAGTGATCCTCTTTCTTTAAGAGAAGAGGATTTGGAGGCAATTTATGCTTCATACGATAAACTAACTGAGGAAATGAAAGATAGAATAGGTACAGACAAGGAATTTAAATTCTATCATTTTGCTATAGATTTAAATGGTGGACCTTGTGTATATAAAAGAATAAGCGGCTGTGGAGCAGGCCATGAATATGTAGCTGTAACTCCAGAAGGTGATATTTATCCCTGCCATCAATTTGTGGGGAACCAAGACTTCAAGCTAGGAAACCTTTTTGAGGAAGGCTTTAATGAAGAATTAACACAGGAATTTAAGACTGCCCATATATATAATAAGCCTACTTGCAGGGGCTGCTGGGCTAGGTTCTACTGCAGTGGTGGTTGTCAAGCAAACAACTATAACTTTAATAAGGACATTCATATACCATATGAGCTTGGTTGTAAGATAACTAAGAAGCGTTTGGAATGTGCCATAGCATTAAAGTGTGCTTATGAGGAGCAATAATATAATTAACAGTTATTGACTAAAAATTTATTGAGTAATATAATAAATCCTATGAAGTGTTCAGAGGGGGAAAAATATGAGGACAAAGAAAAGAACAAAAGCGTCAAGTATTGTAATGCTTATTATTAGTATTTTATTAATAGGAGCATTTTCAGTGATAGGCATATTGGGAACTCCTGATATTGGAGGTTATAGAGTACAATCCTTTGGTGAAGTCATAAAAAGAGGGTTGGATTTACAGGGTGGTGTAAGTATATTATTAGAAGCAACCGCTGAATCCAATGACGAAAGCGCAGTAGACAGAACTATTGTTGTACTTGAGCAAAGAATTAATAACCTAGGGGTTTCAGAAACTGTTATTGCTAAGGAAGGTACTAACAGAATTAGAATAGAAATTCCTGGACGATATGATTCAAATGATATTGTTCAAACATTAAGTAAAGCTGGAAAACTTACCTTTGTAGGACCTGACGGAACAGAAGTGTTAACTGGTTCTGACGTAAAGGATGCAGCAGTTATGATGGATAATTTAAATAGACCAGTAGTTAGTTTAAAATTAAATAATTCTGGCAAGCAAAAATTTGCAGATGCAACAAAAAAGTATCTAGGACAAAGTATCTCTATTAAGATGGACGATGAAGTTGTTTCAGCACCTGTGGTTGAAGCTCATATAACTGATGGAGAAGCTAGTATCACAGGTCAAGCCTCAGTTGAAGAAGCTGAAAAGCTAGCAAGTATTATTAAGTCCGGTGCATTACCAGTGGTATTAAAAAATGTAGAAACTAACACCGTTGGACCAACAATTGGAGACGCTGCTATACCACAAAGCTTAAAGGCTGGAGCTATAGGAATCATTCTAGTATTTTTATTTATGCTTATTTTCTACAGGGTTCCTGGCTTGTTAGCAACTTTAGCATTAACTGTTTTCATCTTATTGGTATTATTAGCTTTTGTTGTATTTGATGTAGTATTAACCTTACCAGGTATTGCAGGTCTTTTATTAACCATAGGTATGGCAGTAGATGCTAATGTGTTAGTATTTGAAAGAATAAAAGAAGAATTAAAATTAGGAAAGTCTCCAAGATCTGCTGTAGACTTAGGATTCAATAGAGCTATGAGTTCAATATTGGATTCTAATATTACTACAATCATTGCAGCTGCCACATTACTTATTATAGGTACAGGCGGTGTAAAAGGCTTTGGATTAACTCTACTTATAGGTGTTTCCATTAGTATGTTTACAGCTATTGTAGTAACCAAGAGACTTTTGAAATTAGCACTTAATGCTGGTATATTAAGCAAGCCATCATATTTCGGAGTAAAGAGGGGGTAATGCACATGCTGAAGATTATCGAAAGAACAAAGCTATGGTTCGGAATTTCTCTTGCTCTGATTGCCATAGGTATAATATTTATGATAGTAAATAAAGGACTTAATGAGGGTGTGGACTTTAGAGGTGGTACTGTTGTTACAATAGAACTAGGAGAAGCAAGTAAAACTGCTAACAAGGCAGATATAGATGAAATAATTAGCAAGTACGCTCCAGGTACACCATCAAGAACTGTTAATGAAACACAGATTGAAATACAGTCAAATCAATTAGATAATGAAAAAGCAGATAAAATGTTTAAAGAAATAAAAGATAAATATAATCTTGCAGACAATGCTTTAGTTGATGTAAAGCATAGAGATGCTACTATTGGAAATGAGATAAGATTGAAAGCTTTTTGGGCATTATTAATAGCATCCGTATTTATGGTAGTATATATAAGATTCAGATTTAAGGATATTAAATTCGGATTAGCTGCCATCATAGCTCTTATCCATGATGTACTTATAACTATAAGCTTGTATGCATTGCTTCGTATTTCTGTTAATGCATCCTTCATTGCAGCGATATTGACAATAGTTGGTTATTCTATTAATGATACTATAGTTATATTTGATAGAATAAGAGAAAATTCCAAAAAGCTTAGAGGAAAGAGCTCTACTGAGATAGCAAATATAAGTATTAATGAATCTATAAAGAGATCTATTAATACCTCATTAACTACCCTTCTAACTATAGTAGCTGTTTATGTTTTTGTTCCTTCTGTTAGAGACTTTTCTCTTCCTATAATAGTAGGAATAATTTCAGGTACTTATTCTTCAATATTTATAGCAAGTCCTTTGTGGGTAATATTTAAGAATATGAAAAACAAGAAAAAGGTGGCTGCGGCATAATAGCATATAAAAGCACCTTTAGAGAAGCCTCTTTGAGGTTTCTCTTTTTTTCTACGAAAATAAATTGTCAAAATCTAAATTATCCTATATAATAAAAGTGTTTTCTATAATTATTGGAGGGTTATCTATGTCTAGGTTTTTGGAGGCTTTTAATTATCCTAACTTTTTATCTACATATAATCCTTTTTTTTTAAAGGATATGAGTAAAGCGTTGGAAAGGACAGTTAAGGCTATTAATGAAAGAGAAAAAATTGTCATCTATGGAGCCTGCAATGCCGATGCTATCTGCGGAGTTTCTTTGATTTTTTTGCTGTTTAAATATTTAAACGCAGATGTAGAGTATTATATCCAAGATAGCAAAGAGGATACCTTAGTGACGGAGACTATTAAGAATCATATTAATTTTTTAGGTGCTAAACTTGTTATAACTGTTGGATGTGATGTACAGTCCCCATCTCAATTAGAGCTTTGCAGGAATATGGGTATTGATATAGTAGTTTTAAACAATAGCACTGATATTACAGATACTAAAACTATAACTATTAATCCTAATCAAAAAGAATGCTTGTATAAATTTAAAGAGCTGTCCAATAGTGGTTTAAGCTATAAGCTAGCCCAAGCCCTCTCTATGTATTATGAAATGAAATATGCTGCAAAATATAGGGATTTGGTTTTAATTGGTACTTTAGCTTCCAAGAAGCCTATTATAGATGAAAATGAAATTTTTGTTATGGATGGTTTAAAACAAATTAGCAAGACTAGAAACCATGGTATCAAGGCTTTGTTGAAAGTACATAATATAAATGGTGTATCAGTAGAAAGTGTATATAAACTGGCAAGAAGTATAACTCCTACTACTAATGTTATTGGCAAAATGGACAATGCAAAAATAGCAGTGGAGCTTTTTACAACTACTGATGGCTACAGAGCTGAGCAAATAGCTAAATATTTAATTAAGGAAGTTTGTAAGTTTAACAATGAACTATTGGCTAATTAGTAAGGTTTATTTTATAGCTTTTCTTTAGAAAGAATTAACTTTACTATATATAAATATAATTTTGGGGGAATAAATATGGATTTAAGAAATAAAATTAGAGTTATTGAAGGGTTTCCAAAGGAAGGTATTAGCTTTAAAGATGTTACTACCTTAATACAAGATGCGGAGGCTTTGAAGTACGCAATCGATGAGATAGTAAAGGATTTAAAGGATAAAAATATCGATGTGATTGTGGGACCAGAGGCTAGAGGCTTTATTTTTGGAGTACCAGTAGCTTATGCCTTAGGTGTGGGCTTTGTTCCAGTAAGAAAACAAGGAAAATTACCCTATGATACTGTAAAGATTGAATACGACTTAGAATACGGTAGTGATTGTCTAGAAATACACAAGGATGCTATAAAGCCAGGGCAAAGAGTAGCAGTAGTGGATGACTTATTAGCTACAGGAGGAACTATTGAATCTGTTGCAAGATTAGTAGAATTAGCCGGTGGAGAAGTAGCTGCCATGGAGTTTGTAATAGAATTAACAGAATTAAATGGAAGAGAAAAACTCCAAAAATATAATATTAATTCACTTGTTCAATATGATGTGTAAAAATAATTGAAAAATAATACTCATTATTATATAATATAGAAAAATGATGGCTGGTTGACTAACCAGCCATTGACTTTAAAGGAAAGTTTATAACAGAGGAGAGTAACCTTATGCTGCAGAAATTAATAGATGTTGTTAACAAAAATTGTGCAAATGCCAATATAGAAATAATTGAAAAAGCATATAATTTTGCCAGTGAAGCCCATAAGGAACAAAAAAGAGAATCCGGTGAACCTTATGTTACTCATCCTACAGAAGTTGCTTGTATTTTAGCTGAAATGGGCATGGACAGTAACACTATAGCAGCAGGGCTGCTCCATGATGTTGTTGAAGATACTCAATATACCTACGAAGATATTAAAAGAGAGTTTAACGTTGAGATAGCAGATCTTGTTGAAGGAGTCACAAAGTTAAGCAAAATTCAATATAAGAGTAAAGAGGAGCAAAAGGCTGATAATGTTAGAAAAATGTTGTTGGCTATGACAAAGGATATTAGAGTAATCATAATTAAATTAGCAGATAGACTTCATAATATGAGAACTCTAAAATATAGACCGGTTCAAAAGCAAAAGGAAACCGCTAAGGAAACCTTTGATATATATGCACCTTTAGCCCATAGACTTGGTATATCTAAAATAAAATGGGAGTTAGAGGATTTAGCTTTTAGATATATTAATCAAGCAGAATACTATGATTTGGTGAAAAAGGTTGCTGAAAAAAGAGTAGAAAGAGAAGCTTATATTAGATTAATAGTAGAACAGCTACAAGCAAATCTCGCAAAATCTAATATTAAGGCTGAAATAGATGGTAGACCAAAGCATTTCTATAGTATATATAGAAAGATGGTAAATAAAAACAAAACCATAGATCAAATATTTGACCTCACTGCAGTAAGAATTTTGGTAGATACTATTAGAGATTGCTATGCAGCATTAGGTATAGTCCATACTATGTATAAGCCTATACCTGGAAGGTTTAAGGATTATATTGCTATGCCTAAGCCTAATATGTACCAATCACTTCATTCTACAGTTATAGGCCCACAGGGTAAACCCTTTGAAATTCAAATACGTACCTTTGAAATGCATAGAACAGCAGAATACGGTATCGCAGCTCATTGGAAGTACAAGGAGAAGGGTAGTGTAGAGAGTGATAGCGATATTGATAAGAGATTGTCCTGGATTAGGGACATGTTAGAATGGCAGAGAGAGACTTCAGATGCAGAAGAATTTATGGAAGCCTTTAAAATTGACCTTTTTTCTGATGAAATATTTGTTTTTACACCTAAGGGTGCAGTTATAGATTTACCTGCAGAAGCTACACCAATAGATTTTGCATATAAAATACATACAGATATAGGAAATCGTTGTATTGGTGCTAAGGTAAATGGAAAGATGGTACCTTTAGATTATCCTTTAAAAACAGGACAAATAGTAGAAGTATTAACTTCCACAGCTCCAAAAGGTCCAAATATGGATTGGTTAAATATTGCTAAGAGTAATCAGGCTAAAAGTAAAATTAGAGCTTGGTTTAAAAGGGCTAAAAGAGATGAAAATATTAGCAAGGGTAAGGATCTTCTAGAAAAGGATGCTAAGAGACAGGGCTTTAATTTTGGTGAAATTGCCAAGGGTGAGGCTCTTGAAAAAATGCTTAAGAAATATAATTTTAATGGCATTGATGATATATATGCAGCAGTTGGTATGGGTGGACTAATAGCAGCTAATGTAGTTACCAAATTAAAGGAAGCCTATAAAGAAGAAAAGCAAGGTGAAGTAGATAATGCCACTGCACTAAAGAATATAGAGGAGCAAATTGCAAAATCCTCTAAAACCCGTAAAAAGACCAATGATTATGGTATTATTGTTAAAGGGCTTTCTAATGTGTTAGTGAGATTTGCTAAATGTTGCAACCCAGTACCTGGCGATCCCATAATTGGTTATATCACAAAGGGAAGAGGAGTATCAATTCATCGAAAAGACTGTACAAATGCAGAAATTCTTTTACAGGATACTGAAAACAAGATAGTAGAAGTGAGCTGGTCTGGTGGCAAATCCAGCGGCTATATTGCAGAGATTCAAATAAAGGCTGAAGATAGGGATGGTATATTATCAGATATCATGATGCTCATTACCGATTGCAAAATTCATCTTCATGCTTTGAATGCTAAAACCTCAAAGGGTGGATATGCTATAATCAATACAAAGCTTAAGATAGTTGATGTAGAAGAATTAAAGGATTTAATGAAGAAACTTAGAAGATTAGATGGAGTTGTTGAAGTATTTAGAACCAAGAGCTAGAGGTGAGTAAATGAGAGCAGTAGTTCAGAGAGTTACTAGCAGCAATGTAAAGGTAGATGGTACCATTGTTGGTGAAATCAGAAGAGGTATTTTAGTTCTTATTGGTATATCTAAAGAAGATTCAATTGAAGATATACTATATACAAAGGATAAGATTATTAATTTAAGAATTTTTGATGATAGTGAGGGAAAGATGAATCTTTCACTTAAGGATATTGGAGGAGAACTTTTAATAGTATCTCAATTTACTCTTTATGGAGACTGTCGTAAAGGTAGAAGACCTAATTATATGGAAGCTCTCTCTGGAGAAGAAGCAAATAAATTATACGAAGCCTTTGTTGAGGAATGTAAGAAGGAAGGGCTTATAGTGCAAACGGGAATTTTTGGTGCCAATATGGAAGTAAATATTGTTAATGATGGTCCCGTTACTCTTCTAATTGATAGCAAAAAGAATTTTTAGGAGGATTATATGAAGGTTGTAAGAATAGCGGCAGGTCCTTTGGACACTAATTGCTACATTGTTATTGACGAAGAAACAAAGGAGACAGCCATAATCGATCCTGGTGGCGACGAGGATAAATTAATATCTGTATTAGAGAAAGATAGGGCAAAGGTTAAATATATTTTGCTAACTCATGGTCACTTTGATCATACAGGAGCAGCTATGGCATTGAAAAATAAATATAAGGTTCCAGTATTTATTGCAAAGGAAGATTATGAGTTAATACATTATAAAGAGAGTGAATTATTTTATATGGAAGCATATGATGGTTCCATAAATGACTTTATAACTGAAGATACTGTGCTTGAACTAGGCAAAAATAAAATAAGCTGCATTAAAACTCCAGGTCATTCACCGGGGGGAGTTTGCTTTTATGTAGATAGTATATTATTTAGTGGTGATACCCTATTTAATAGAAGTATTGGTCGTACAGACTTTTATGGCGGAGATTATGGGACTCTAGTAAATAGTATAAAGACTAAGCTAATGATTTTACCTAAAAATACTACAGTATTGCCTGGACATGGAGAAGAAACTACCATTGGTAATGAAGAGCAATACAATCCATTCTTTTAACTGATTATCGAGGAGATAAAATGAGCATTAATTTAAGCATAAATAATGAAACCTATAAATATGATGTTTTCCAAATTGTGAAGATATTTTTTCCTTATAAGGATGTGAAATATTCAGATGCTTCTGTAGATTACTCTATAATAATTAACAATGAAACGGTTTTAATTGAGGGTAAGGAAGATAATTATAGTTATACTATTAATGAGAAATATACTATAAAAGAGAATATTAAATTAGCCATATATAATTTTTTTGCTCAAAAAACAGGGAGTATCCATCCCTGGGGCACCTTAATAGGCATAAGGCCAACCAAAATAGCCGCAAGGTTGATTAAAAATAATTACCAATTAAGAGATATAATTAATTATTATAAGGAACATTATCAGACCTCAGAGGAAAAGGCTAAACTATGCTATGAGGTTGCTAAGAATCAAGAGGAATACCTGTATAATGATAAAAGAAATATCAGTGTATACATTGGTATGCCTTTCTGTCCCACAAGATGCGCCTACTGTTCCTTTGCTGCAAATGGGATTAGGGGAAAGGAACAGCTTGTAGAAGCCTATATAGAAGCATTAAATAAAGAAATTAAAGCTTTATCAGAATACATAAGAGAAAATAATTTGACCATAGAAAGTGTCTATTTTGGAGGAGGTACACCTACCTCCGTTAATAATGTTCAATTTTCTAATGTTATGGAAAGTATATATAATGCCTTTGTGAAGGGTTTTGAGGTAAAAGAGTTTACCGTCGAAGCAGGAAGACCAGATAGTATTACAGAAGAAAAGCTACGCACTATGAAGCAGTATAAGGTTACAAGAATAAGTATAAATCCTCAAAGCATGAATGATAAAACTCTTAAGGCTATAGGCAGGATTCATACCGTTGATAATATTAAAGAAAAGTATAATTTGGCTAGGAGCTTAGGCTTTGATAATATTAATATGGATATTATAGTAGGACTTCCTGGTGAAGGGCTAGAGGAAATAGAAATGACCTGCAAGGAAATAGCAAAGTTAAAGCCTGAAAGCCTTACTGTTCATGGAATGTCCATAAAGCGTGCTTCTAAGCTACATGAGGCTTTAGTAAATAATCAATATTCTAGTAATCTTAGCATAGAAGAACTTAATAAAATGTTTAGCTATACACGAAAAACCGCCGAAGAATTAGGAATG
Source organism: Clostridium sp. UBA3947 (assembly GCA_002385545.1). Lineage (GTDB taxonomy): Bacteria > Bacillota > Clostridia > Clostridiales > Clostridiaceae > Clostridium_AU. The sequence goes on along the minus strand of DGDR01000245.1, from coordinate 7,995 downwards.
ATACCATATTATCTTTATAGGCAAAAAAATATGGTAGGAAATATGGAGAATATAGGCTATACTAAAAGGGGCTTAGAATGTATTTATAACATAAAAATTATGGAAGAAAATCAATCAATTATAGCCTTAGGAGCAGATGCCTCTACTAAGGTTGTTTTCCCTGAAGAAAACAGAATAGAACGATTTGCAAATTTGAAAGATATTGGAGAGTATGTAAAACGAATAGATGAACTTATTGAAGGTAAAATAGCTCTCCTTGATACCGTATTTAAGATTTAAGGAGGTTTATATATGATACAGGCACAAAAGGGTACAAAAGACGTACTTCCTCAGGAGGCTTATAAATGGCACTACGTAGAAGGTAAATTAAAAAATATCGCAGAGCAGTATGGTTGTAGGGAAATAAGAACCCCTGCCTTTGAAGCTACAGAGCTATTTATAAGAGGTGTAGGAGAAACTACAGACGTAGTTCAAAAGGAGATGTATACCTTTGAGGATAAGGGTGGTAGAAGTATAACACTAAAGCCAGAAGGAACAGCTCCTGCAGTTAGAGCCTTTATAGAAAGTAGCTTGTATAGTGAGGCTCAACCAACTAAATTGTTTTATTTCACACCAGTATTTCGTTATGAAAATGTTCAAAAGGGAAGATTTAGAGAACATCATCAATTTGGTATAGAGGTATTTGGAGCCCCAGCTCCATCTCTCGATGCAGAGGTTATTAGCCTTGCTATGAGAGCAGTTAGTGAGCTAGGCTTAAAAAATTTAGAGCTTCATATCAATAGCATAGGTTGTCCTGTGTGCAGAAAGAAGTATAATGAAGCCTTAAAAGCCTTTTTAAAGGAAAATTTAGATAAGCTATGTAAAACCTGCAATAGCAGATATGAAAAGAATCCTATGAGAATATTGGACTGTAAGGAAGAGCGATGCAAGATTATAACAAAGGAAGCACCAGTTATTTTAGATTACATATGCGATGATTGTAAGGATCACATGGAAAAGCTTAAGGGTTATTTAGAAGCTATGGGTATCCCTTACAAGGTAGATCCTTATATAGTTAGAGGATTAGATTATTATAGTAAAACTGTATTTGAAATAATTAATGATAATTTCACTGTATGCGGTGGAGGTCGCTATGATTATTTAATAGAGCAGATAGGAGGGCCTTCTATGCCAGCAGTTGGTTTTGGTATGGGCTTAGAACGGCTTATTATGACCTTAGAGGCTGCAGGAATAGAGTTTCCAAAGCCAGATCAAATCCAATTATATATTGGCTCTATGGGAGAAAAAGCCTCCTACCAAGCATTAAAGATGGCCTATGAATTAAGAAAAAGAGGAGTAAAATGTGATTGTGATCATATGGGCAGAAGTGTTAAGGCTCAAATGAAATATGCTAATAAATTAGGTTCTAAGTTTTCTCTTATATTAGGAGAAGATGAATTGGAGAAAAAGGTAGCTCGTTTAAAGAAAATGGAAGACGGAAGCACTATGGATATTAACATAGAGGATTATGAGGCAATAGCTACAATTATTAATGGCTAAAAATTAGGAGGTAAAACCAAATGGCAGAAACATTAAATGGATTAAAAAGAAGCCTACTTTGCGGTGATGTTACTGAGGCGAACTTAGATCAAACAATAACCGTAATGGGATGGGTTCAAAGAAAAAGAAATCTTGGAGCTCTTATATTTGTTGATTTAAGAGATAGATCAGGAATACTTCAAGTAGTATTTGGTGAAGAGATAAGCAAGGAAGCCTTTGAAAAGGCTGATAACGTAAAATCCGAATACTGTATAGCAGTAACAGGAGTACTTGCAAGAAGAGAATCTGTAAATCCAAATATGAAAACTGGAGAGTTTGAATTAAAGGGTCAGGCAATAAAAATACTTTCCGAGTCTGAAACTCCACCAATATATATAAAGGAAAATTTAGATGCTGCAGAAAACATTAGAATGAAGTATAGATACCTAGATTTAAGAAGACCAGATATGCAAGACATATTTATGGTTAGACATAAGTGTGCTAAAGTAATTAGAGATTATCTAGATGAAAATGGCTTCCTAGAAATAGAAACACCTATGCTTACCAAAAGCACACCAGAAGGAGCCAGAGATTATCTAGTACCAAGCAGAAACTATCCAGGAATGTTTTATGCTCTTCCTCAGTCACCACAGCTCTTTAAACAGCTATTAATGGTATCAGGCTTTGATAGATACTTCCAAATAGTTAAATGCTTTAGAGATGAAGATTTAAGAGCTAACAGACAGCCTGAATTTACTCAGGTTGATATGGAGCTTTCCTTTGTAGAGGCAGAGGATGTTATGACCTTAAATGAAGGTCTAATTAAGAGGGTATTCAAGGAAATATTGAATTATGATGTTTCAACACCAATAAGAAGAATGCCTTACAAGGAAGCCGTGGAAAAGTACGGCTCAGATAAGCCAGATTTAAGATTTGGTATGGAAATAACAGATATAAGTGATATAGTAAGAAACTGTGATTTTGCAGTATTTAGAAATGCTATAGAAAATAATGGCTCAGTAAGAGCTATAAAGGTTGATAATGCTGCTTCCATGGGAAGAAAGGATATAGATAGATTTGGTGAATTTGTTAAGACCTATAAGGCAAAGGGCCTAGCATGGATAGCTTATAAGGAGGATGGAGTTAAATCACCTATAAGTAAATTCCTTGGGGACGACAAGATTATGGAAATATTAAATGCTATGGAAGCAAAAGTTGGTGACCTTGTATTTATCGTGGCAGATACTAACAAGGTAGTTTTAACTGCTTTAGGTGCCTTAAGATTAGAAGTAGCTAAGAAGCTGGAGCTATTAAAGGATAACAAGGAATTTAAATTTGTTTGGATAACAGAATTCCCACTAGTATCCTATGATGAAGAGGCTCAGAGATATGTAGCAGAACACCATCCCTTCACTATGCCTATGGATGAAGATATTCAGTATTTAGACACTGATCCATCAAGGGTTAGAGCTAAGGCTTATGATATAGTGCTTAACGGTGAAGAGCTAGGTGGTGGAAGTATCAGAATTCACGATACTAAGCTTCAGGAAAAAATGTTTAAGGTACTAGGTTTTACAGAAGAAAGTGCTTGGGAAAGATTTGGTTTTTTACTAGAAGCCTTTAAATTCGGACCACCACCACATGGAGGTTTAGCTTTTGGTTTTGATAGAATGGTTATGTTCTTAACTAACCGTGATAATATTAAGGACGTTATAGCCTTCCCTAAGAACCAAAATGCCTTTGATCCAATGACAGAAGCTCCTAATGTAGTTGATGAAAAACAACTTACTGAACTTGGTATAAACATAACAGAAAAAAATTAAAGATATAAAAGTTTAATGAAATTTATATTATAGAACAAGTGTGTCGCTATTTTAGCGGCACTTTTTTTCATTTAACAAAAGCTTTTTCTTTCCTATGATGCTATTAACAGGTATAATTTATATAAGTATACTTTTTTATCTAAAAGGGATGAATATAATAAAGATGGTTAGAATGGCTACGGCGGGGAGTAAATATATGATTCATTATGGAATCTAAAAATTTTTAGGGGACGAATTTATGTATTATAATGATGCAATTAAATAAGAATTGAATAAACTTGGGGCAACCTTGGTAGGCTTTGCGGATTTATCGCAAATTGATGAGGAACTTCGGAAAGGATTTCCTTTCGGTATATCCATAGCAATAGCCTTAAATCATAGTATTGTGGCTAAAATACAAACAGGATCTCATTTAGATTATTATTACGAAATGGAATCTGTAATTAAGAAGCTTAAGGACCTTAGCAACTATATGGAGGATTTTATCAAAGCTAAAGGATTTAATGCCTTTTCCCAAGCTTCCATAAAGCAAGATAGTCATTGCAGAACGCCCCTACTACATAAAAACTGTAGCTACTAGAGCAGGTCTAGGATGGATTGGTAAGTCAGCCACCTTAGCTACGGAGGAGTACGGTAATGCTATTAGAATTAATTCTGTATTAACAGACATGCCATTATTCACAGGAGGACATATTAATGATTCAAAATGTGGCGCCTGTGACCTATGTGTCAGACATTGTCCTGGCAAAGCAGTACAAGGAGATAACTGGAGAGTAGGAATAGATAGGGATGCCTTGCTAGATGCTTTTGCATGTTAGGCTGAGGTTATAAGAAGGGGTAAGCCCTTTGGATTAGATGTAGGAACCTGTGGAGTATGTATTGCTGTGTGTAAATACACTCAGCAATATATATCAGGAAACTCTATAAAAATTAAAAACTTGTAATGGTGAATAAAGATGAAGAAGATTGATTCATTGCATTTTGGACCAACCATAGTATTATGTATTGCTATGTTATTACTAATAATACCTTTTTGCCTTTATGTATTGTGGAAAGCATTTAATATTCAAGGCACTATTTTAATAGCTATAAAGGTATCGATGGGGCTTGGACTATTGATTCTATTTGTATTCATCATAATTTTGGCTATAGAATTCAGACAGGATAAAAGACTATATCTTTATCATAAGAATAGAAGAAATATAAAAATACCCTTGGCAAATGGTTTTTATGAGTGTGAAAACTGTGGTAATACAAAGGTTAATTTAGATGATAAGTATTGTTCAATTTGTAATATCAAGTTTATAGATAAGTAAAGGGTTGATTAGAAACGGTTATATAGTTTTTTAAAGTAAAAACTTTTATGTTTTATGAACTATAATACATTAAAGGAGAAAGGATAGATTTATAAAAAATATAATCATACCTGAAATCAAAAGACTAATGAAAAAGGATGGGGAACTAGTGATAGCTTTTATGAACTGGCTACCAAAGGAGGACTTTATTACTGAGAAATCTCTTGGTCTTGTAAAAAAGTATAATCCAAACTGGGAAGCTTTTAATGATAGAAATCCTATAGTTGTTCCTAAATGGTGTGAGCGTAATTTTAGAATGACAACCTTTTATAGCTACGATGAGTATATTCCTTTCACTTATGAAAGCTGGAATGAAAGGATAAAGGCCAGCAGAGGGGTTGGGGCAAGTCTCTCTGAAGAAGAGGTTCAGACCTTTAGTAATGAACATTTGGAACTACTAAAAAGTATTATTGATGACAATTTTAGTATTTTGCATGAGATTACTATTATGAGGTTTAAAAAAATATGAAGTAGGAGTTATAAATATGGAGATAAATAAGTGTATAAAAGAATCCTTTTCGGTCATAGGGAAGGAAGGTTCAACTAATGATGGCGAAGGATTCATTGAGAAGCTATGGCAGAAGGCCAATGGAAATTTTCAAGAAGTGGCAGCTTTGGCAAAGAGGGATGAGCAGGGCAATATCATAGGAATATGGGGCGCTATGTCGGATTTGTCTCATCAATTTAAGCCTTGGGAGGATAATTTCAGTAAAGGCCTTTACCTAGCTGGTGTTGAAGTAGTGGATGATGCTGAAGCACCAGAAGGTTGGGTGAAATGGACAATTCCAGCCTATGAGTATATTTATGTTAAGAATGAGGGACCTAATACTTTTGCTGAAGTTATAAAGTATATGACGGAAAAAAGCATTAAACTTGTAGGAGCTGCTCATGATTATATATGTCCAGAAGAAGGACAGGAATATATCTTTTTTCCAATACGAAAAATATAATAAAGGAAAAGAACAGCCCTAGAGTTTATGCATGAATTCATTGATAACGTAAATGAATAACATTTTGAAAGCCTTTACCATAAAAAAGTACAAAGCTTTTAGGAACATAAATAAAAACTAATTGCTCATTATTTTTGATGGTATTTGTTTTAACCACAGACCAGTTTTCTATGGGACCATGGGTTAAAACCTTAGTCTTTATACCTGGATCGGCATAAGGGATTAAGCGTTTTGCATTCTTTGGAACCCAAAAAAACACCCTAAAGTGAGGTATACCGTATTTATCAATTACAGTATCATAAGCAGGATTGCCTCTTTTTTCTGTAGGTGCAAATACATTTAAAGCGATATTGTCTGATTCAAGGGCAAGAACTAAGTTACTAATTACTTTGAAACGAAAGAAAGCAGTTAAAAAAATAAGACTTAATATCATTATAAATAACTTATTCTTCATTTTTTACCTCCTTAGGATAGTATTCCTAAGGATTATTATTTTATACCTAAATGAAAATACTATAGACATAAGTATTGTGTATAAGATAAACCTGTAAAATTCAAACATACTATAGTAAAATAAATGATAAGATAATTAATTTTAGCAAGGAGATAGATATGAGTATAGCAAAGATTTTAAGAGATAGTCATATTCATTCCCCCTACTGCCCACATGGTTCTAAAGATTCATTTGAACTTTATATCAAAAGAGCCTTAGATATTGGTTTGGAAGAAATAAGTTTTACGGAGCATATGCCTTTGCCATGGGATTTCATGGATCCTGAGTTTTTAAGAGATTGCTCTCCTTCTGAAGAGGCTATTGAAGAATATTTTAAAGAGTTAGTTCTGTTAAAAGAAAAATATAGAGACCATATTAAGATTAATATTGGCTTAGAGGTTGATTATGTAGAAGGTTACGAGAATAAGATAACTGAATTACTTAATCAGTATGGAAAGTATCTAGAAGACTCTATACTTTCTGTTCATTTCCTTAAGATAGATGATGAATATATAGCTGTAGATTTTAGCTCAGATGAATTCGGTAGAATAGTTAGCAAATTAGGTGGAGTGGATAAGGTATACGATAAATATTTTGAAACTTTACTTAAATCCATTAAAGCAGATTTAGGTAGATATAAACCTAAACGTTTGGGACATCCAACTTTAGTTAGAAAGTTCAATTTGGATTATCCAGTAGACTATAATAATGTTGAATTGATGGAGGAAATAGTAAAGGAAATAAAAGCAAGAGACTATGAGGTTGATTTTAATACTGCTGGCTTAAGGAAAGACAGATGTAATGAAACATATCCTTCTGGTAAATTTTTAGAATTAGTTAAAGAGTATGGCATAAGGATAGTCTACGGTTCCGATGCTCATTCATCATATGATGTGGGAAAGGGCTTCTAATCAAGTATTGAAAGTTGAACTAACTTTATCAAAATGGTAAAATTAAAAAACAACATATACAGGGTATAGGTATAACGGAGGAATATATGAAAAAGGAGAATTTAAAAAAAGATATAGGAGTAAGACTTAGAAGAATTCAAGGACAGGTTAAAGGTATTGAAAAAATGGTATCAGGAGAAGTATGCTGTAGAGATGTACTAGTGCAAATAGCTGCCATTAGAGCAGCAAATAACAAGGCTGGAGCTTTGTTGCTTAAAAATTTTGCTAAGAACTGTATGATAGCTGATAATAGTGAAGATACCAGTAAAAATGTGGATAGGCTTGTATCTACCTTACTTTTATTTTTACGGAGCAGCAATTCCAAGGAAAAGAAAGCAAACTCAGAAAATTTGAAGGAAGAAATTGTGAAAAAGCTTCAAGAAATTCAAGGACAGGTAGAAGGAATAGAAAAGATGATTCAATATGATAGTTGCTGTCAGGAAATCTTGGTTCAGTTTGCTTCTGTTAGAGAAAATATTAATGAAGTGGGGGCATTATTGGTGGAAAACTATGCCCAAAGTTGCTTAATCAGTGATGATGAAGAAGTTACTAATAAGAATATTGATGATTTAATATCGACTATCTTGGCTTTTTTAAAGTAAGCCCCAGGGGCGTGCGGTATATGTAGAAATACATCTAAATTTAGAAATTTTACTTTAAAATTGGGCTGTTACGCAACTAGTAAAAACGGAGTTTGTGTAACAGCTTTTAGTAGCTTTATTAGTAGTATCGCCTAAATCATTGAAACAGTCATGTAAGAGAGAGGATATTGCTTTTTACATATGTGGCTTTGTTTCAAAGAAGGGTTGATGATCTATAGAGGAATTAGGACAAGTAGTACTAAAACTCTCTAAAAAGTAGGAGAAAAATCCTATAAAGTTGATACTCTGACAACTATTTTTTTAA
>DGDR01000016.1 GCA_002385545.1 Clostridium sp. UBA3947 | reverse complement strand
TAAAAAACTTTGACAGTACCCATACTTTACAAGGGGGTAAAATATGTTATCATTTAATGAATTATTAGAATTGACACTTGATTCAGGAGCCTCAGATTTACATTTAACTGTTGGAGTTCCGCCTATAATGAGAATAAATGGTAAGCTTATACCAATTAAGCAAGAATTTTTAACTCCAGAAAATACAGAAACATATGCTAGAGCAGTATTAAGAGATAAATACGATGAATATTCAGCAGAAGGTGAAGTAGATACTTCATACTCAATAGCTGGAACAGGAAGATTCAGAGTTAATATTTTTAAGCAAAGAGGTAGCGATGCTCTAGCTATAAGAGTTGTTGGTCTTAAGGTGCCTACTTTACAGGAATTAGGCTTTCCAAATGTAATTAGAGAGTTAACTACTAAAAAAAGAGGCTTAGTGCTAGTAACAGGACCTACAGGTAGTGGTAAAAGTACAACTTTAGCTGCTATGATAAATGAAATTAATACAACACAATCTAATCACATTATAACCTTAGAGGACCCAATAGAATTCTTACATAAACATGATAAATCCATGATAAATCAAAGAGAAATTGGTAAAGATAGTCAAAGTTATGCTAAAGCGTTAAAATCAATATTAAGAGAAGACCCAGACGTAATTCTTGTAGGTGAGATGAGAGATTTGGAAACTATATCTATAGCAATTACTGCTGCTGAAACTGGTCACTTAGTATTTTCAACCTTACATACAATTGGTGCAGCAAAAACTATAGACAGAATTATAGACGTATTCCCACCTCATCAACAGCAGCAAATAAGAATCCAATTAGCTGCGGTTTTACAAGGAATTATTTCACAGCAGCTCTTACCAAGAGCAGATGGTGAAGGAAGAATAGCAGCCTTAGAAACCATGATTGTTACATCCGCTATTCAAAATTTAATTAGAGAAGGTAAGACCCATCAAATAGAGTCTTCTGTTCAGACTGGTAGCAAGTATGGTATGAAGACAATGGATATGGCTATAACAGAATTATATAAGAAGAGAATTATTACAGCTGAAACCGCTCTAAATTATGCTATTGATAAAGAAATGATAAAGAGACTTATGATGTTATAGCAAATATAAAGGTATCATTTAAGTAGCATGCAATAAAAGAAATAATATAGTATAACTAAAAGTGGCTTTATGCCACTTTTATCTTTGTTATATGATTTTTTAAAAAATGGGAATAATATATATAATGTGTACTAAATGTTTCAAGTTGTGTAAAAATACAGTTTTATTAGGGTGTATTTAAAAAGTTTCACAAAAAAATTAAAATCTATAGTAATAGAATCTCTTTTGTGCTAAAATAACCTTGAATCAGGGGGGATTATTAGATGCAGCTTATAAAAACGATATTTGATACAATTGTGACAGTGTTCACCAAGGCTCTATTTATTTATTCAGTATATTATGTGGTTTTATCCATGTTCGGATTCATTAGAATTAAAAGCAAAAAGAAGTTTGAACCGCAAAAGTCTTTTGCTTTACTAGTAGCTGCTCATAACGAGGAGAAAGTTATAGAAAATGTTGTTCATAGCTTATTAAATTTAGATTATCCAAGGGAATTATATGATATATTTGTTATAGCAGATAATTGTACAGATAATACAGCTACTTTAGCTAGAGAAGCCGGAGCAATCGTCTATGAAAGGGTAGATAAAGAAAAAAGAGGTAAGGGTTATGCTCTGGAATGGATGTTTGACAAAATTTTTAAGATGAAAAAAAAGTACGATGCTGTAGTAATTTTTGATGCAGATAATTTAGCTTCAAAGCAATTTTTAAAAGAAATGAATAATAAGCTATGTGAAGGCTTTGAGGTAGTTCAAGGATATTTAGACAGCAAAAATCCTAATGATACATGGATAACTGGCGGATATTCTATTTCTTTCTGGACTTCCAATAGAATGTTCCAAAATGCTAGAAGTAATTTACGTCTTTCTAGTCAATTAGGTGGAACAGGCTTTTGTATAGCTACAGAAACCTTAAAGGAATTAGGTTGGGGAGCTACATGTTTAACAGAAGACTTGGAATTCACCTGTAAACTTGTACTTAACGGTAGAAGAGTTGGTTGGGCTCATGACGCAATAATATATGATGAAAAACCATTAACCTTATCCCAATCTTGGTGGCAAAGAAAAAGATGGATGCAGGGATTTGCCGATGTTGCATCAAGATATTTTTGGAAGTTAATAAAAAGAGCTGTAACAAAGTTTGATTTTGTGGCTTTAGATTGTGCTATTTATAGCATTCAACCAATTATAACTATATTGGCTGGCTTTGGTGTTATTATGAATATTATCCAAAAAGTCGTTGGATACACACAGATTTTTGCTAATTTAGGTCATTATCTAGCAAAGTTCAATGAAGGAGTATTTTTTAATTTTAATCTTATTAATATAAGTGCACTTTTTGTTTTGATAATGCAGTTTATTTATACACCATTGGTTTTAGCTCTTGAAAAGAAGCTTAGTTTAAAAATTTTCCTATACTATTTAGTATACCCAATATATGTTCTAACATGGATTCCTATATCAGTTATGGGGGTAATTGATAAGGATAAGAAAGAATGGAGCCACACTATTCATACAAGAAGTGTAAGTATAAATGAGCTAGAAAAAGCAAATTAAAATAAGGAGGAGCATTCCTCTTTATTTTTTTAAAAAGTTATTATGTTTTATTAAAAATTAACGAAAAAATGGAGGAAAAATAAATTTTATGTTGAATATATAAGTTTGAAGGTAAACAAATTAGGAGGAGACTAATATGAACAATCTACTGGTAGCATTTGACATAGGTTCATCTAAAATAAGTGCTGTGGTGGCGAAGGTAGATAGCTTAAAACAAATGCAAGTAATTGCAGTTACCTCCGTAAATAATAATGGTATTGGGAAGTCTGTCGTAATTAATATGGAGCAAACAACAGAAGCTATTAAACGTTGTAAAGGAAAGTTAGAGAGCCTAATAGATGAGCCAGTTAATAAGGCATATATTAATGCTAGCAATGCTTGGTGTAAAATAATTGATGCAAAAGCAACTGTAGAAACTATGTCGGGTAAAGTAGTTACAGATGAAGATATTAACAAAGCTTTAAACGCAGCAAAAGAAAGTGTTTTATCAGAAAATAATGAAATTCTCTGGGTTTATCCTTTTGAATATATTATTGATGATCATTTAGCAATTAAGAATCCTTTAAGTATTAGGGGTAAGAGATTGACTATTAATGCTAAGGTATTTACTGCAAATAAAGGTAATATTGAAAGCCTAGTACAGTGCGTTAAAGCAGCTGGCATTGAAATACAAGGAATGATACCACAGGGGTTGGCCTTACAAAAGCTTATAGTTAATGATGTAAATAAGGATAAAAGCTTGGGTATAATTGATATAGGCGCTGAAACTACAGATTTGTTCATATATGATAACGGCAGCATAGTTTACACTGGGCACATACCATTAGGTGGTAATAATATTACTAAAGATATTCTTACTTGTTTAAGCATATCCTTTGAAGAAGCAGAAAATATTAAATTAAACCATAAGCAATTAAAGCTTGAAAAAGAAGCGGGTATTGATAATGAACAACTTAATATTTACGACAAGTACAATGGCAATATGATTGATGAAATTATTGAAGCCAGGGCTGATGAATTACTTAGCTTTGCATTAGAAGAGATTCATAATCAAAAAAGTTTACGGTCTCTTGATTATATCTTCATAACTGGTGGCGGTATTATTCATTATGAGGATACCATAAAAAAATTTGAAGAAGGAATTGATAAGTCTATCAATATGATAGAAAATGGTGTTATGGAAAAGAATAATTATGTTTATTCTGTTCCTATAGGAATGTTGAAATTGGTTTTAGAAACTATTAATATTAGTAGAAAACAGGATTCAAATTCCTCGAGTGAAAGTATCAAGAAAAGTAAAAAGGGATTTATATCGAAATTAAGGCATTTTATTCAGGATTTTAGATAAAAGGGAGGTATTATCTTGTTAGATTTTGATGTAGACGTACAACAATTTGCACAAATTAAAGTAATAGGTTGCGGTGGCGGAGGTAATAACGCAGTAAACAGAATGATCCAAGAGGGGTTAAAGAATGTTGAATTTATCGCTATAAATACAGATAAACAGGCGTTGCTATTATCTCGTGCAACGCAAAAAATTCAAATAGGAGAGAAGCTTACTAAGGGTTTAGGTGCAGGTGCAAACCCTGAAATTGGGCAAAAAGCAGCTGAAGAAAGTAAAGAAGAAATAGCTCAAGCTATTAAAGGAGCGGATATGGTATTCATAACCTGTGGAATGGGTGGTGGTACCGGTACTGGGGCAGCTCCTGTGGTTGCTGAAATAGCAAAGTCTTTAGGTATACTTACTGTTGGTGTAGTAACTAAGCCTTTTCCATTTGAGGGTAGAAAAAGAATGCTCCACGCAGAACTAGGAATTAAAAATTTAAAAGAAAAAGTTGATACCTTAGTAACAATCCCAAATGAAAGATTGTTAACTATGGTAGATAAGAAAACTTCTCTGTTAGATTCCTTTAAAATGGCAGACGATGTATTAAGACAAGGTGTTCAAGGTATATCTGACCTTATTACTATACCTGGTTTAGTTAATTTAGACTTTGCCGATGTTAGAACTGTTATGTTAAGTAAGGGATTAGCTCACATGGGTGTTGGTAGAGCTAATGGTGAAGATAGAGCCCAACAAGCAGCAAAACAGGCAATATCCAGTCCATTACTTGAAACCTCTATTGTAGGTGCTACAGGAGTTCTGCTAAATGTAACTGGTGGGGCAGATCTTGGATTATTAGAAATTAATGAGGCTGCAGAAATAGTTCAACAAGCAGCAGATCCAGATGCAAATATAATATTTGGTGCTGTTATAGATGAAAACTTACAGGATGAAATAAGAATTACTGTAATAGCTACTGGTTTTGATAATGAAAGAACAGAGAAGAGGAAAATTGACTTTGAACCAGCACCAAAGGATGATAAGCTTCCACTTGAGGATGTAGCTACCACAAGAGACTATAACGATAATGAGCTTGAGATTCCTGCATTTTTAAGAAAACAAAGAAGATAGGTTAAAAGACTATGCAAAATTGCATGGTCTTTTTTTATGCAAGAATCAGTATATTAATTATTATGACAACTGAAATCTAATAGTGACTTAAGTAATATGTTTTTCTTATATACTGTAGAAATTTAATATATGAAAGTGAGGAAAAGAGTTATAAAAATGACAAAATATTTGGCCCCATAGGATTTATAATGGGTTTAGGGAGTAATGGGGAGTGAGTGCTGGTGATAATTTTCATAGATTTAGTTTTATTAGAGAATTTAATTGTAAATTACTTTTTGTTATTTATTACTGCTCAGACTCTCAGTATAAAAATCAAATATAAAAGATTTTTTATTACATCAGTCTGTGCTGCACTTTATACTTTAGTAATTTTCATAGATGAATTAAAATTTATGACTACTATCCCCGTAACCTTATTAGTTGCTCTCCTAATAGTATATGGTGCCTTCGGTAAAAACAAGTTTTTTTTTATTTTAAAGGCTACTTTTATTTATTTAGGTTATACCTTTGTTGTAGCAGGAATTATAGTCTACTTAGAAAATAAGAACACCTATCGATTGGAAATTGAAAACTTTTATGCCAGAAAATTATTCTTAGCCTTAATGATAATCTACATAATAGGATATAGAATTTTAACATATATAATAAGCTTACAAAAAATTAAAAATTATACTTATAATATTGAAATTTATACACAAGGACAAATTATAAAACTAAAAGCACTCTTAGACACTGGCAATGAATTAAAAGAACCCATTACTAATCTACCTGTAATAATTGTGGAAAAAGAGGCCCTTACAAGCATTGACAGCAGTAAATATGAAAAGATGTATATTCCTTTCAAAGCGGTAAGCGGACAGACTAATTTCCTCTACGGATTCAAACCGGATAAGATCAAAATAAACTATGGTGATGATAATTTTCAGTTTAAAAACGCTATTATAGGAATCTGTGATACCTGTCTCTTATACACATCT
>DGDR01000025.1 GCA_002385545.1 Clostridium sp. UBA3947 | reverse complement strand
ACAACTTGCCGAATTCAAGATAATTACAATGCAAAAGTATAAGAGGCGTGCATATGGTTTTGAAATTAGAATTTAAAATGCTTTTATATCCAAAACCTTGTAGGCACGCCTCTGAATATTAATCTACAGCTTTTATACTTAATCCTATTTTTTTATTTTCAATATCTACATCAATTATCTTAGCTTTAACTTCTTGGCCTATAGTTAAAGCATCAGCAGGTGTATTTATTCTTTTATGACTAATTTCTGATATATGAACTAGTGCATCTATACCAGGTTCTAGTTCAACAAACGCACCAAAACTAGCAAATCTTACTACTTTACCAAGAACAACTGAATCTATTGGATATTTAAGCTCTACGTTATTCCAAGGATCTTCTTGAAGAGCCTTAATGCTAAAGGAAAGCTTTTTACTTTCTTTATCTAGGTCTATAATTTTTACAGTAATTTTATCTCCAACCTTTACTACGCTAGATGGCTTAGTTACCCTGGCCCATGACATCTCTGATACATGTAGTAATCCATCTATTCCTTTAACTTCTACAAAGGCACCAAAGGATGTTAATCTCTTAACTTCACCTTCTACCACCATGCCTATTTCTAAGCTTGCCCAAGCCTCTTCTTCAATACGATCTCTTTCTGCTTTTAATAGTTCTCTTCTAGAGCCTATTATTCTAACATTTCTCTTAGAATCATCAAATTCTACTATTTGAACATTTAGTTTTTTTCCTACATAGGAACTTAAATCATTTACATGGTGAAGCTCAATATGAGAAGCTGGTATAAATATTCTAACTCCTTTATAGGAAGCTACAAGGCCACCATTTACTGCTTCCTTAACCACAACATTAACAGATTCTCCATTATTCACAGCTTCTTTTAAATAGTTGTAAGCATTTTCTCTTTCCAGTTCAATTGTTGATAATACTACATAACCGTCTTCATTTTTTCTGCTAATTACTTTTGCTTTAATACGGTCTCCTATAGCAAAAATATCATTTAAATTTGAGTTTTCATCAAAAGTAGCTTCTTTTAAAGGTAAAATAGCATCAGCCTTATATCCTATATTTAAAAAGGCTTCTTTTTCCTTTAGAGAAATAATCTCACCTTCTACTATTTGGCCAACAAACACTTGTTTGTCATGTTGATCCATGTAGGCTAGTTGTTCATTGAAATCGTTTTTGTTTTCATCATTCATTTTATATAATGCCTCCTTTATTATCCACTCAGGTGTAGCTACACCTGCTATAATCCTTTTACTTTAGTTAAAACTATACATTAATATTATGTACGCCATTCACTATATTAGTATAAATAGTAACTCTAAGGTATTATCTATCTCAGTATAACTTGCAGAAGAATTTTATAAGCTGTTCAGTCCAAGCTGAACCTGCTTAGAAATAAGATCCACAACTTCGTCAATACTAAGTGAAGTAGAATCTATTTCAATGGCATCATCAGCTTTTCTTAAAGGATTCACTTCTCTGTGCATGTCTTTATAATCCCTATCTATTATATCTATAAGAATTTCATCGTAGCTTGCTTCTATACCCTTTGCTTTTAGCTCCTTATATCTTCTGTTAGCTCTTTCTTCTGGGGTGGCAGTAAGATAAAATTTAAAAGCAGCATTTTTAAGCACTACAGTACCTATATCTCTTCCGTCCATTATTACATCAAATTTATTTGATAGACTTCTTTGTAATTCAACAAGACGTTCTCGAAGTTCTGGCACGGCAGCATAGGAAGCAACAGATTTATTTATTTCTTGTGTGTTGAGTTGGGAGGTTAAATCTTCACCGTTAATATAAATATTATTGTTTTCAAAATACATTTCAATACTATCAGTGAGAGATATTAATCCTTCTATATCATCAGGAGAAATATTTTTTTCTAAAGCCTTTAGTGTAATAGCTCTATACATTAAGCCTGTATTAATGTACATTATTCCTAATTTATTTGCTATCTTTTTTGCTATAGTACTTTTCCCTGCACCAGCAGGACCATCTATAGCAATGGAAATTCTCATAAAAATCCACCTTTCCTTTGCATAAATATACATATTCTATGAAAAACAATAAATTCCTTTAAAACTATTACTTTTCCGCATCATTAATGGACTTACCTGCTAAATATCCAGTAGAAAAAGCAATTTGAATATTATATCCTCCTGTATATGCGTCTACATCAATTACTTCACCAGCGAAGTATAAATTATCTATAATCTTTGAGGCCATAGTAGAAGGATTAATTTCTTTTGTATCTACTCCGCCAGCAGTTACTATTGCTTCCTCTATAGGCCTTAGTCCTTGAATTTCTAACTTAAAGTTTTTAATAACATGGCCTAACCTTTTTCGTTCCTGTTTTGTAATAGAGTGTACCTTTTTATCAAGGGGGATTTCGGAAGATAATATTATTCTATGTATAATTTTTTGAGGTAAAAGTTCATTCAATGCATTTTTAAGTTCTTTATTTTTAAAGATTTCAAAATCTCGTTGTATTCGTTTGTCTAGTTCTTCTTCTGTTAATGCAGGCTTTAAATCTATGTAAGCTTGCTGACTACGGGCGGTATTTACTTTTCTACTACCACTTAACACTATAGGACCAGATATACCATAATGGGTAAATAACATTTCCCCAAATTCTCTGAAGATACACTTGCTATTTTCAAAGATTTTAAATTCTACATTTTTTAATGATAGACCCTGTAATTCTTTAATCCATTCTCCCTTAACAACTATAGGTACTAAAGAAGGCTTTATAGAAATTATATTATGACCTAATGCCTTTGCAAATTTATAACCATCACCAGTGGAACCTGTTAATGGATATGATTGACCTCCAGTGCAAAGAATAAAATAATCACCACCTATTTTTTCACCCGTATCCAATAATACATAATCAATTTTGCTACCTTCATTATGAACTTTTGAAACCTTTGAATTTAATCTAATGTCAACTCCATTTTGATTTAGGGCTGTTTCTAAAGCGCTTATAATATCAGAAGATTTATCAGAAGCTGGAAAAACTCTGTCGCCTCGTTCTACTTTCAATTTTACACCTAGTTTATTAAAAAACTCCATAGTATTTTCGTTAGTAAAAGTATATAAGGCGCTGTAAAGAAAAGTTGGATTACCAGGTATATAATCAAAAAATTCCCCTATGTCCTTAGCGTTAGTTACATTACACCTGCCCTTACCTGTTATAAATAGTTTTTTGCCTAGTTTGGCATTTGCTTCTAACAGTATAACCTTGGTTGTTTTTGAAGCCTCTATAGCTGCCATCATTCCTGCTGGGCCTCCGCCTATTACCACTGTAGTTTTCAATATATCACCTCGCTAGCAATCGCAGTCAGTATATAATATTTGTTAGTATGAAGAATTCTAAATATATCTAATAAAAAAGACCTATGTAGGCCTTATTTCATTAATCTTTGTTTTTATAAGTATAAACATTATAATTTTCCCACAAGCCTTCTAAATTAGCAAAAATAGAAGATATTTTATCCTTTTCTCTTAAACCTACAGCTATGATTAAGGCGTTAATTATACTTAATGGAGCAACTAAAGAATCAACAAAGGAGGCCATATTACTTTGTGCAATTAAGGTATAGTCAGCTTTATTAGCTAATGGTGATAATAGGCTATCAGTAATAGCTACAACCTTTGCCTTCCTATCTTGGGCAAAAGCTAATGCCTCAATGGTTCGGTTGGCGTACCGAGGGAAACCTATACCAATAACCAAATCCTCATTAGATAAATTAAGCATTTGCTCAAAAATATCGCTCATTCCATAGCCAACTACTTTTACATTATCTAATATAAGATTTAAATAGAATCCAAGAAACTCGGCGAGAGCCGTAGAGCTTCTCAAACCAATAATATATATTTTTTTAGCTTCAAAAATATTTTTTATTACATCTTCAAAAATTTTATAATCTATTTTTTCTAAAGTTGCCCGTAAGTTTTCTATATCAGATTTTAGAACATCCTTTAGAGCGTTTCCATCACTTATGAAGTCGTTTGATAACTCAATTCTTTGTACAGTAGTAAGTCTATTTTTTATCAGCTCCTGAAGAGCTTTTTGAAGAGCTGGATAACCACTATAACCTAGTTCGTTGGCAAATCTAACAACAGTAGACTCACTAACCCCCACACTTGTTCCAAGTTTTGCTGCTGTTAAAAAAGCAGCTTTATCATAATGTTTCAATATGTACTCAGCAATTAATTTTTGACCTTTACTTAATCTTGAAAATCTAGCTTGTATTAATTTCATTAAATCCTGTTTATCATTATCCAACAATCAAAATCCACTCCTAATTAAGAACAATTACAAGGTTATCATCATTTTAACATCATTTAAAAGTATGTGCAAGATTCATCTTAAAATCCTTCATTTTTTTCAATTATTAAAAGTTCAGGGGGGGTATTCTCTCTATTAATAAACTGACTATATAAAACTGCATACTTATTTTTAGGTAGTTTTTTGCAATAATCAAGTAAATATTCTTTCTCTAGCCTTCCTGCTGGGTGTCCAGGATATATGGCAATAGTTAGTAAACCTTGTGGATTAAGTAATAATAATGTTTTTTCAATACTTTTTAAGGTAGATTCATAGGTTGTTGTCAATTTCTTATTTCCACCAGGAAGAAAACCTAAATTATACATGGCGCAATCTAAGCCTGTTTTTACATATTTATCAACGTTCTCATGAGAATCATTTATTAAAATAATCTTGTTATTAGATTTATTTTTGTAGTTTATTATACACTGCTCTTGAATATCAAAGGCATAAACAGTATCAAATAATGATGATAAAAAATCTGTATCATATCCATTACCGAGAGTAGCATCTAAAGCAGTATTAAAATTTACGGAATGGTTTTTTATTATGCTATGAGCTATATTACTTACATCACTAATGTATTTAAACATTGGATCACCTTAGTTATAAATTTTTTAGGTATTTTACTTCTTTTTCTGATAGATGTCTCCATTTTCCTTGTTCTAGTCCATCTAATTCAATGTCTCCTATCTTGATTCTTTTCAACTCAATTACTGGGTTTCCTATTTTCTCACACATTCTTCTAACCTGTCTATTTTTACCTTCATGAATAGTAATCTCTACTTTAGTTGAATTATCGAATTTTTTAAGTATTCTAATCTTTGCTGGCGCTGTTACATATCCTCCTATATCAATTCCCTCTCTAAACAGATCCATTTTTTTATTGTTTATGTGCCCTTTAACAATAGCTATATATACCTTATTGATTTCTTGTCTGGGATGAATAACCTTATTATATACATCACCATCATTTGTTAATAATAAAAGGCCAGAGGTATTATAATCCAAACGTCCAATAGGATATATTCGTTCTTCAACATTTATTAAATCTAAAACAGTTTTACGGTTTTTTTCATCTTTAACGGATGTTATGTAACCTACAGGTTTGTTTAATGCTATGTAAACTTTTCTTTCTTCAGGTTTAATTAACACACCTTCAACTTCTACTATATCCATAGAAGGATTTATTTTAGTTCCTAGTTCACTTATAACTTGGTTATTAACCTTTACTTTTCCGTCTAAAATGAGCTCTTCACACTTCCTTCGCGAGGCTACACCACAACGGGCCATGAACTTTTGTAGTCTTTCTTCCATATTTTATCACCAAATTATCCTTTTTCATTTAATACATATAAATTATATTACTTAATGTGTAAAAATCAAAGAAATTTAACATAAAACACAACCATTATCCTTTCAACAATTACCTAGATTAATTACCACCTAATTTATAACATAATAATTCTAATAAGTTTTAAAATATATATGGAGGTGTTAATAATGAAGAATAAAGCAATTTCACTTTCAGTATTATTTTTATTACTTTTTTCTACTAGTGTTGCGGCTCAACCAGTAATTTATACCGTAAAACAAGGAGATTCAATGTGGAAAATCGCTTCAAAATATGAAATAGGCGTTAGCGAAATCATAGCTTCAAATCCAAGTATCAGTAACGCTTCTTTAATTTACCCTGGTCAAAAGTTAACAGTACCTACTATTGATGATATAAAAGCTAAGGAAGCAGAAGTTGTAAGACTTGTAAATATAGAAAGAACTAAGAGAGGACTTCCGCCAGTGGCTAATAATTGGCAGTTAGCAAGAGTGGCAAGATACAAATCACAGGATATGATAAATAAAAACTATTTCTCTCATAACTCACCAACATATGGATCGCCTTTTGACATGATGGAGTCCTTTGGTATAAGATTTTCTGCCGCTGGTGAAAATATAGCTTCAGGTCAGAAAACTCCGGCAGAGGTCGTAGCGGCATGGATGAATTCTCCAGGACATAGAGCTAATATATTAAGTCCTACTTATAATCAACTAGGTGTAGGTTTAGCAACAAGTAAGTCTGGTAAAAACTATTGGACTCAGATGTTCATTAAAGCAATGTAATATAAAAAA
>DGDR01000077.1:8308-8607 GCA_002385545.1 Clostridium sp. UBA3947 | reverse complement strand
TTACTTGCCGAATCCAAGATATAAAGAAAACAATTTTCGAAACAATACTAATATTGACAGGAATAGCATTCTTGTTTTATTTTGAAGGATTTGTTTACTATAAAACTTATTTTATTAATTTTTATGTATTAGTTATTCCAATAGCTATGTTATATAGTGTTTTAGATACAAATTATAAAGTATCAAAGGAGTATATAAGAATTATTAATCAAAAAAAGAAACAAGAATAGTGGTAGAACGCAATCGTAAACAAATAGACGCCTAAATATATACTTCTACAACTAGTTTATTAGCCTTGG
>DGDR01000077.1:3949-8058 GCA_002385545.1 Clostridium sp. UBA3947 | reverse complement strand
GGAGAAGAATAAAAAAGGTTTCACATGTAAGAGCAGATTCTGTACTTCTTGTGGAAAAGTTTATGTAGACAATAGAGTTGAAGAGCTTTTAGGAAAACTTATAAAAACAAAACATAGACATATGGTTTTTACAATTCCAGAACAGCTTAGAGTGTATTTTAGAAAAGATAGAAAGTTATTAGCAATATTAACTGAATGTGCTGCTAGCGCAGTAAAAAGCTAGATGGCTCAAATAAATAAAAGCGAAAACTTTATGCCAGGGATTGTAGCAGTAATTCATACTTTTGGAAGAAACTTTAAATGGAATCCACATGTACATGTTCTTGTTACGGAAGGTGGGGCTGGCAAAAAGACTGCGTGGAGAAATATAAATTATTTTCATTATGAATCTCTAAGAAAAAGATGGCAGAAACTTCTGTTAGATAAACTGAAGAAAAATATTAAAACTTATAAAAAGGAAGTATGAACACTTATAAATTTTGTTGGCCTAGCCATACTATTTATATCAGAGGGCATAGTGTATATTAATACATCAGAATATAATTTTCTCCTATGGATAGTAGCTACACTATTTCTAGTGCCAACCCTTACTACTTACAAAATGATTGCAGAAAAGTATGGTGGCAAGTAGATGTCTTGTTAATGGTTGTATTATTTCTACTATTTGATACTTTGAGACATTATATGTTTTTGCTGATTAAACATTAAAAAATTTTCCTACCAAACCCTACAAGGATATATATAATTAGCAGAAAAAATACAAAATACATCTTATCCTTCTATAGTATATGACAATTTATGTAAGAAAAAAAGGAATGCAAACGTTTGCCATAAATTAGCATAAATGTTAATATATAATTGCAAAGGTTTATTATGTAGGAGGGATAAGATGAAATCAGCAAAAAAGAAAGTGCTGGCTGCCTTTTTAGCTTTTGCTATGATATTAACGTTTTTTATAATTAAAAAGCAAGCGCCAAAAGCTGATACAGTGCAGCCTGGTATTACTACTGTAAAAGTCCACTACTTTAGAGAGGACAACAACTATGAAGGTTGGAATCTCTGGGTGTGGGACAAAGGTAACAATGGAGATGGGTCCGTATATGAATTTATAGGACAAGATGAAGACGGGGTATTTGCAGTTATTGAAATGCCCACTACATCAGCAGTTGGTGTTATTGTTAGGACAAATGACTGGGCCAAGGACACCGGCGATGTTATTGTAGACACTTCTAACGGTGATGTGGATGTATATATAACATCTACAGGTAACCCTGATACAGCTAAGATTGAACAGAAGCCTTTACAATTTAATTATGATAAGGTTAATGTAAAGGTTCACTATTACAGATTTGATGAAGACTATACTAATTGGGATGTTTGGTCTTGGGTTGATGGTAGCAGTAAGGAAGGCCATGGCGGAGCTAACTATGAGTTTACAGAAAGTGATAGCTATGGTAAAGTAGCCTCATTTACTTATAATGACATGAAGGGTCTTAGCAAGATCGGATTTATAGTTAGAAAAAATGACTGGTCCGATAGAGAGCAGAGCACCCTTAACGATGGTAATAGGATAATCAACTTAGCTTATGCAGATAAGAATGGTAATGTGGATGTTTATGTACTCCAAAAAGAACCAAAAACCTTCTACGCAGAAAACCAGGTTGACCGATCAAGGAAGGTACTAACAGCTAGAATGGATTCTCTAAATGAGATATACTTTGAAGTTAATGTACCTGTAGACAGCAAGGATTTAGTAACTTTAAGAGAAGGAGAAAATAATGTACCAGCAGAGGTAACCTTAAGTGAGGACAGAAGAACTGGTGTTATAAAAACCGAAAGCAACCTTGATATGAACAAAAAGTACATCGTTTACATTGATGAGTATCAAGAAAAGGTTGTTACTTTAGGAAATGTCATGGGTAGCGACGGTTTCAAGGAACTATATCATTATGACGGCGAATTAGGTGCTATATATAGTAAAGAAAAAACAACCTTTAAGGTTTGGGCACCTACTGCTGAGAAAGTATCATTAAAGTTATATAAAGAAGGAATAGGTGGAGAACCTCTTGAAGTAATTAGTATGACTAAAGGAGAAAAAGGGGTTTGGTCTGCTGTAAAAGATGGGGATATTGCTGGAACTTTTTATACATATGAAGTAACAGTTGCTGGAGAAACAAGAGAAACGCAGGATGTGTATTCAAAGGCTGTTGGTGTTAATGGTGACAGAAGTATGGTAGTAGACTTATCTGCAACTAATCCTGAAGGATGGGAAACAGATAAGGGACCAAGGGTTAAAAATCAGACCGATGCAATAATCTATGAGGTTCATATAAGAGATATATCTATGGACCCAAATTCAGGTATACAGCTTAAGGGAACTTATAAGGGCTTTGTAGAACCTGGTACAAAGAGCGCTGAAGGTGAGGCTACCGGTATAGATCACCTTAAGGAAATGGGAGTAACCCATGTTCATATTCTTCCTATGTATGACTTTGCAACTGTAGATGAAACTAGAATGAAGGATGAGAATTATAATAAGTTTAACTGGGGTTATGATCCTAAGAACTATCAAGTGCCTGAAGGAAGCTATTCTACAGATCCGTATTCAGGAACCTTAAGAATAGAAGAAATGAAGGAAATGATAAAGGCGCTACATGACGCAGGTATTGGTGTAATAATGGATAGTGTATATAATCATACCTATTCATTAGATGATTCCTGCTTCACAAAAACAGTACCTGGCTACTATTATAGACAGACTGCCGATGGTAGTGTTGCTAACACCTCTGGTTGCGGAAATGATACAGCTTCTGAAAGATCCATGTTCAGAAAGTACATGATTGATTCTGTAACCTATTGGGCTAAAGAATATCACATAGATGGTTTCAGATTCGACCTCATGGGTATTCATGATATAGAAACCATGAACCTAATAAGAGAAGAGCTAGATAAGATTAATCCTGAGATAATTATGTACGGTGAAGGCTGGGACCTAGGTAATGTACTGCCTCAGGAAAAGGAAGCCCTAAAGGTTAATATGAAGGATATGAATACTAGAATTGCTGCCTTTAGCGATGATATGAGAGATGGCTTAAAGGGACATGTATTCACTGCTGATTCTGGTGGTTTTGTAAACTACAACGGAAAATGGAAGAAGGGTGATGGAAATCCTTACACCATGGCAGAATTGAAGGAGCTTGTTAAATCTGGCATTGTAGCATCTACTAAGCATGATGGAATCGACTACAGCAAGATTTACTACAGCTCGGGAACATGGGCTAAGGAGCCAACACAAACAGTTAACTATGTTTCTTGCCACGACAATAATACTCTTTGGGATAGAATCTGGCTGTCACAGCCTGATGCTTCTGAAGAAGAAAGAATTAAAATGGACAAGATGGCTAACTTCTTTGTATTAACCTCACAAGGTATTTCCTTTATCCATGCTGGAGAGGAAATGCTCAGAACAAAGCCTTCTGCAAACTTCAATCCTGAAGATGGTATTACTGTAGAAGACTTTGATGAAAACAGCTACAAGTCTCCAGACAGTGTAAACCAGATTGTTTGGTCAAGAAAGAGTCAGTACAAGGATGTAGTAGAATACTACAAGGGCTTAATAAAGTTAAGAAGCGAGCACCCTGCTTTCAGAATGCCAACAGCTGCAGAAATTCAAGAAAAGCTAAAGTTCCTCGATACTAATGATAGTACAATAGCTTACACCATTACAGGCAATGCTAATGGTGATAAGTGGAACACAATAGTAGTGGCAGCCAATGCTGGAACAGAGGAAACTGAAATAGAGTTGCCAGGAGACAACTGGGTAGTAGTTGTTAACGGAGAGGAAGCTGGAGTAACGGCCCTTGATTCAATTGAAGGCAATAAGCTAACAGTTCCTGCAAGAACAGCTATGGTACTTGTGGATGCAGATAGCTACTGTGATGATAATACCCCAGTGGATCCAGAGGACCCAGATGATTGCGATCCAGAGGATCCAGATGAGCCAGACAATCCTGATAATCCAGACGATCCAGACGATTGCAATCCAGATAATCCAGATAAGCCTGACAACCCAGATGACACAGAGAAGCCAGACAATGAGAAGCCAGATG
>DGDR01000077.1:3333-3824 GCA_002385545.1 Clostridium sp. UBA3947 | reverse complement strand
AGAAGCCAGATGGAGACCTTCCAAAGACTGGTGGTATTCCATTGGCAGACATCATGGTAGCTGGATTAGCAGCTGTGTCCGGTGGAGCTTACATGGTATTTAGAAAAAGAAGAAAATAGAAAAAATAGGGACGGTTAACTTGACTTAGTATAATTTTAAAAAAGGGACGGTTCACAGAAATTAGCATAAATATGCTAAAAGCCTGTGCATCGTCCCCTTTTATTTTTGCGGATTTCATTGTAGCTGAAGGGCTTATTTATCAATAACTCACTGGCGGCTGATATGGCCGATGACATGCTTTAATAGCGGCCGCTGTGGCAACTAATTCGGCGACTGCTATATGGTGGTTGATTTGCTGCAAAAATCAGTTAAATCAAGTTAACCGTCCCCTAACCAGACAGCCGCCATACCCTAATAGGCTAGCCCAACATTTAAGTTAACCCGACCGGCAATTTAGGGTATAATTAAATAAAAAAGTATAATCAATTAAA
>DGDR01000077.1:0-3063 GCA_002385545.1 Clostridium sp. UBA3947 | reverse complement strand
GATAAGTAGCAAATAGTGATAAACAGGAGTGATATTATATGAGTTTAAGGCTTATATACGGCAGAGGAGGCAGCGGCAAGAGTTATTATTGTCTTCAGGATATAAAAGAAAAAATAAAAGATGGTGGCAATACAGGCAATAAGCTTGTGCTTATGGTACCTGAACAATATTCCTTCCAATCAGAGCGGAATCTTTTAAAGGTAGTAGGAGTTACGGGTATAACTAAGGCGGAGGTTTTGAGTTTTAAGAGGCTGGCCCACAGAGTTTTTAATGAGGTGGGAGGCCTTACTCTAAAGCACATAAATGATCCGGGAAAGGCTATGCTTATTTATAATATTATGGAGGACTTAAGTGCTGAGTTAAAGGTCTTTGGTAGAGCCAGCAAGCAGCAGGGCTTTATAGATATTGTGGCGGAAACAATTAAGGAGTTTAAGCGATATAATATTACTCCAGAAATAATAGACGCATCTTTGAAGGATTTGGAGGATCAAGAGCTGATTTATAAGCTGGAGGATTTGAAGAAAATCTTCGAGAAGTTTCAGGAGGCTTTGCATAAAGAGTATATAGATTCGGAGGATGAAATTACCTTGCTGGCGGAAAAGCTGGATGAATCTAAAGCCTATGATGGGGCGGAAATCTGGATAGATGAGTTTTCTACCTTTACTCCTCAGCAGTATTTGGTTCTCGAGAAGCTTTTAAAAAAATGTAAAAGGGTGAATATTACTCTTGCTGGAGATGGAATAGCAGCAGAGGAGGATATAGATAATACAGATATTTTTTCAGTTACTAAAAAAACTACAAGAAAGCTATTAAAGCTGGCTCTAGATAACAATATAAAGGTTGAAAAACCTGTTAATTTAAATGATAGGCCTAATCCCAGATTTGGGGATAATCTAGAGCTAAGACATATTGAAAAATACTTCTATGCTTCTCCCTATAGCTATTACAGGGATGAGGTGAAGAATTTAAGAATTTATAAGGCCTTTAACAATTATGATGAAATAGAAGTGGTGGCTAGGGATATAGTTAGGTTAGTTAGGGATGAAGGCTATAGGTATAAGGATATAGCTATAGTTTGTCGTGAGCTGGAAAGCTATGAAAATATAATAGCGGCCATACTAAATGAATATCATATACCTCACTTTTTGGATCAAAAACGAACGGTTAGCGGCAACCCTTTTATTGTATTTATAACTTCGGTCTTTGATATTTTTACAAAGAATTGGTCCTACGAGGCTGTTTTTAGATATTTAAAAACTGGTCTAACAGGAATTAGTATGGAAAGCTTAGATTTGCTAGAAAACTATGTTTTGGCTAATGGAATAAGGGGAAAGAAGTGGACTAAGGAAGAGTTCTGGAACTATAAAATCAATTACGGCTATGAGAGCGAAGACATGACTAAGTATGAAATCTCTATATTAAATATTATCAATGAAACCAAGGATATTATTACAGCCCCCTTAATTAAATTCCATGATAGCTTAAAGGAAAACAAGACTGTTAGAGGCAAGTGTACAGCTCTTTATGATTTTCTTGTGGAAACTGGAGCTTTAGAGAGGATAGAACAGTGGACTAATGAGTTTAGTGAGCAGGGAAGGATAGAGCTGTCTAATGAGTATAGACAGATTTCCAATATTGTTATGGATACCTTGAATTCAATGGTGGAAGTAATGGGGGATGAAAGGATATCTATAGATAAGTTTGCAAAAATACTAGCTGTAGGCTTTGAAAAGAATGAAATGGGACTTATTCCTGTGGCCCTTGACGAGGTTACAGTGGGCGATATAGCTAGAATTAGGAGCCAGGGGGTAAAGGCCTTATATATCGTTGGAGTAAACGATGGAGTCTTGCCTAGGGTGTCCAAGGAGGAAGGAATTCTATCTGACAGGGATAGAAATATGCTGAAGGAAAAAGGCTTAGAGCTAGCTCCAGATACCAAGACTCAGGTTTTTGAAGAGCAGTTCCTGGTTTATACTACCTTAACTACTGCTTGTAATTATTTAATGCTCACCTATCCTATGGCAGACGTAGAAGGTAAGGCCTTGAGACCTTCTGTGGTTATATCTAGAATGAAGAAGATCTTTCCTAAGCTTGTTGAAGAAAGCCAGCTTACTGAGCCTCAGGAAGCAGATGCTAAGCTTGATATGATTGTAGCACCAGAACCAACCTTTAACCAGCTTATAGGAGCGGTAAGAAGGGACTATGAGGGGGAGCAGGTAGAGGAAATTTGGAGCGAGGTTTATAAGTGGTATAACAGCAAAAATGAATGGAGACTGAAGTCCTCAAGAATACTAAAGGGCTTGCAGTACAGCAATGCTGTCGATAGGGTAGAACCAGATACCATAAGAAACCTATATGGAAGGCCCTTGAGCTTTAGTGTATCTAGGCTTGAACAGTATTCTCAGTGTCCCTTTGCCTACTTTGTAAAATACGGATTAAGAGCTAAGGATAGAAAGGTTTATGAGTTTTCTTCGCCGGACCTTGGAAGCTTTATTCATGGTATTTTAGATAAATTTGCAGATACTATAAGGCTTAATGAGATGCAGTGGAGTGACATAACTAGAGAATGGAGCAGGCAAACTATCTCTGAGCTGGTGGATGCAGAGCTTAGCAGGCAGAATAATTCTATACTTAACAGTTCCTCTAGATATAAATATATGACCGAGAGACTGAAAAGAATTTTGACCCGTTCTGTTAATATTATGACGGAGCATGTTAAAAGAAGTAGCTTTGGTACCTTGGCCAATGAACTTGCTTTTGGAAGAGGTGGAGAATTACCGGCAATAAAGCTCAGCTTGCCCTCTGGTGAAGAGGTGCAATTAATAGGACGAATTGATAGGGTGGATGCCACAGACTTAGAAAGTGCAACTTATTTTAGGGTTATAGACTATAAAACAGGGCAGAAGAGCTTCTCTCTGTCTGACGTGTATTTTGGATTACAATTACAGCTATTAGTGTATTTAGATGCCTTGTTAAGCAATGCACACTATTATACTGAGCTACAGGCTATGCCAGGAGCAGTTTTGTACTTTAGAGTGGATGATCTGTCTCTTATACACATCT
>DGDR01000022.1:457-7728 GCA_002385545.1 Clostridium sp. UBA3947 | reverse complement strand
AACTGCATCAGCTATAGGTTCATTAAAATCATCACCGTCAACTAGCACTGTGTAAAAGGCTGTTATTGAGCCTTTATCCGACATACCAGACCTTTCAAGCAGTCTTGGTAGCTTAGCAAAAACTGAAGGTGTATACCCTTTAGTAGCTGGCGGTTCTCCTATAGCTAGTCCTATTTCTCTTTGCGCCATAGCAAATCTTGTAACAGAATCCATCATCAAAATAACCTTTTTACCTTGATCTCTAAAATACTCTGCTATAGCTGTAGCAGTAAAAGCACCTTTTAATCTAACTAAAGCAGGTTTATCTGATGTAGCACAAACCACAACAGATTTTTTCATCCCCTCTTCTCCTAGGTCCTTTTCTATGAAGTCTAATACTTCTCTACCTCTTTCACCTATAAGAGCAATTACATTCACATCTGCTTCAGCATACCTTGCTATCATACCTAATGTTGTACTTTTACCAACACCACTACCTGCAAATATGCCTATTCTTTGTCCTTCTCCACAGGTAAGGAATCCATCAATAGCTCTAACTCCTGTTGGTAGAATATCTTTTATTCTTCTTCTCTTTAAAGGATCTGGCGGATCTTGATCTAATGGATAATACGTTCCAGTTTTTAAACTTTCCCCCTGCAAAGGTTGTCCTAAACCATCCAAAATCTTTCCTAGCAAGTCATCACTGCACTTTACACTTAATAATCTACCTTGAGGTACTACCTTACAGCCAGGAGCTATACCATTTAATTCACCAAGGGCCATTAAAATAACATCATCTTCTTTAAAACCTACAACCTCACACATTATGGGTTTATTTTTATCATTATATATGGTGCATAGCTCTCCCACAAAGGCCTTTATGCCTTCTACTTCTATTGTTAAGCCTATTACCTTCTTTACTTTCCCTTCAGCATATAAAGTCCTACTTTCTGCTACAGACTTATTTAACATATCAAAATCTATTGAAAGCATTTACCTAGCACCTCACGTCAATTTATAATATCGCCTCTCTAATGTTATCTAAAGCCTTATCTATATTTATGATAACTCTTCCATTATTCTTTTCTATAACAGCATGTCCTTTATCCATAAAATCATCTGCTATCACAAAAACCTCAGCCTTTAAGGCAAATCTTTCTTTCCATTCTAAAATTTTAGTTTTTAAATGATCTGTATAAAAAGAATTGGTTTTCACTATAATACTTTTAGCATTTCTAGACTCTTCAATGGCTTGTTCGACCATTTGGTCCATTCCATTCACATTGGAAACTTCACGATTTAAAATATGCTCCGCAATATTTAAAGAAAGTTTTATTATTTCCTCTTTCTTTGCTTGTAAATATGCTTCATAATCTGTTTTAGCATTATTTAAAATTTGCACAGCATTTTCTATCATTTGATCGGCTTCAGTTTTAGCCTTTTGCAAGGCTGCTTCATAACCATCCTGGTAACCTTTTTCTTGAGCCTCTTGGTAGCCTAATTTATAAGCTTCCTCATAGGCTTCTTCATAGGCCTGTTTCCGCAGCCTTTCAGCCTCTTCTTCTGCCATCTTTATAATTCTTTCACTTTCTGCCTTTGCCTCTTTTATAAGCTGTAGAGAAGCATCCATATCATTTGAATTATTCTCTTCCTCACTACTTTTTATGTTTACCGGTGAATACTGGGTTATTATCTCCTTAGTTCCTTGTGGAAGTACCTTTGTATCCTTAATAACTCTATACAATGATTGCATCTTCTCCACCTCTTGCTATAACAATTTCACCTGCTTCATCCAACCTTCTTATGATACCAACAATCTTCTGTTGAGCCTTTTCTACATCCATAAGTCTTACTGGTCCTAAGAATTCCATATCTTCCTTTAAAGCAGCTGCAGCTCTCTTAGACTGATTTCTAAATATAGCATTGGCAACTTCTTCGGAGCATCCCTTGAGAGCCAAAGCCAATTCCTTGGCATCCATTTCGCGAAGAACTCTTTGGATAGATACATCATCAAGAGTAACAATATCCTCGAATACAAACATAGATTCTTTGATCTTCTCTGCCAACTCTGGATCTTCTCTTTCTAAAGACTCTGTAATATTCTTTTCAGTAGTTCTGTCAACCTGATTTAAAATATCAACTAAAGTACTTACTCCGCCTAATACAGTCATATCAGATTTTACTACTGAAGATAGTTTGCTATCCAAAACTTTCTCTATTTCCTTTATAACTAATGGTGAAGTGTTATTCATAGAGGCTATTCTATAAGCAACCTCTGATTGAATATCTTCTGGTAAAGCAGATAAAATTTGTCCAGCTTTATCCGCTTGAAGATAACATAAAATAAGAGCAATGGTTTGAGGATGTTCGTTGGAAATAACATTCATCAATTGATGAGCATCTGCTTTTCTAGCTATAGCAAATGGCCTGTACTGTTGTGTAGCCTCGGTAACCTTATCTAATATTTCCTTTGCCCTCTGCTGACCTAATGCTTTCGATAATAAACTTTTAGCATATTCAAGGCCACCTTCTACAATATACTCCTTAGCCCTGTTCATTTCTATAAATTCATTTAATATTTCCTGGCGCTGTTCAGCTCTTACTCCAGTTATATTAGCTATCTCATAAGTGATTCTTTGAATATCACTTTCAGGAAATCTCTTAATTATTCCGGCGGAAGCCTCAGGTCCTAAAGTAATGAATAATATAGCTGCTTTCTGCACTCCAGTAAGTTTGTTATTATCCCTAGCCATATTTATCACCTCTCATCTTCTGCCAACCATGACTTAACAATTTCCGCCACTTGATCCGGCTTTTCTGTTGCATATTTTTTGATTTCTTGTTCAATTTGATATTGTCTATTTTTAACTTCCAGCTCGATTGGCTGTGTCTCTTCAATTTCCTTCTCAGAAGTTTCATCGCCAACAAGTACATCTAACATCGGTTCTTCTTGAGGCTTATCTTTACGTAACATTCTAATTATTAGGAATACTAAGAATCCTAAACCTACTGCTATTAATGAAGCAATTATTATTCTTCTAATCATCTTTTCTCTATTAGCCTTAGCTTCTTGCTCTTCTAATTCTTTTAATTGTTCAGCATATTTTTCTTTTTCTGAAGTATCAAATGGCATAGATACAATTTCAATAGAATCTCCTCTTTCCTCATTGTAACCGATAACACCAGCCATTATCTTCCTAACTTCTTCTTTAGTAGCTTCATCTAAATCTCCATTAACTACAACTGCAGCTGTTATACTTTCAACCTTACCCGGTGCGCTAATTGTAGTTTCAGTAGTTTCTCCAACCTTATAATTAGTAGTTATATTTTCACTTGAAGAAGTAGTACCGTCAGTTTTACCATCTGTTGTAGTATTATTCATATTGGCATCCACAGGGCTTTGTGATGGCATACTTCCTCCACTAGAATTATTCTCTCTAATTATTTGAGAACTTGCCTCTACCTTATTAGGATCGTAGGAAATAACAGTCTTTTCCTTAGCATCAAAATCTAATTTACTGTTAACTCTAACATTTACGTTGTTCTTTCCAAAAATAAGAGAAAGCATGTCCATAGCCGCTTCTTCTAAATCCTTATCAAAGGCCTTTTTTGTCTCTGTATGCTTATCTATAGTTCCCGTCAAATTGGAAGAATCATCTTCACTTAATCCCTTGGATAGAAGATTTAACTCATCATCTATAACTTCAATATTTTCCATTGGCAAATTACCTACGCTGCCTGATACTAAAGCCATAATAGATTTAACATTTTCTTCAGTTAGTTTTTTGCCCGCATTTAATTCCAAATATACCGCTGCTTTAGCCGGTGTTGATTCCTTAGCAAAAACCGAATCTGTGCCAGGAGTAATATGCACTCTAGCATTTTTTATTTGAGAAAAACTTTTTATTGTTCTCTCCAATTCTCCTTGAGTAGCTCTAAGCTTTTGCAGTTCAAACTGTTCGTCTGTCATTCCAAAGCTAGAACTCTTATCTATTAGCTCATAACCAGTACTTCCTCCAGTAAGTTTACCAGCCAATTCTAGACGCAGAGAATCGACCTGGTCTTTTGGCACATATATTGTGTTCCCCTCTATTTTCATCTCTGTATTTTTATCTTCAAGAGCCTGCTTAATTACATTTCCATCTTCAGTGGACATGTTAGAAAAGAGAACACCCCATTTATTGGACTTAGAGTAACTTGAATAAAAAATGATAAAACCAAGTATAATAGAAAACACTATAACAAAAGCTATCTTTTGGCCCACACTCATTGACTTTACTTTTTCTTTTATTTTCGCAAATACTTCTGATAGCTTACCCATTAATCTTTGCACTCCTCACTACAACTGCATTCTATTTATTTCTTGATATGCCTCCACTAGCTTATTTCTAACTTGTACAGCCAATTGTAACGACATTTTTGCTTCCTCTGTTATTAGCATTAGTTCATGAATATCAATATCATCACCACTAATAAAAGCTTCTGTAGCCACATCTGCAGCTATCTGCTTTTCATTAACCTCATCTAATTTTTCCTTAAGAGTATCAAAAAAACTTAAGGAATTAGAATTTGACTCCTCAACATTCTTATTATTGTTATCATTTACAGAAAGTAGTGATAACCTACTTTGTAAATAGTCATTTACTCTCATTTATATCCCCCTATTTCCCAATTTCTAAAGCCTTAGAAAACATAGCTTTAGTATTATTCATAACAGTAACATTTGCTTCATAAGCTCTTGTAGCTGCAATCATGTCTGCCATTTCGTTTAATATATTAACATTTGGCATCAAAACATATCCTTCCTCATCAGCATCTGGATGAGATGGATCATACACCCTTCTTAACTCTGACTGATCCTCAACTATTCCTACTGCCTTAACCCCTAAAAACTGACTTCCGCTATCCTTTTTCGAGGCCATGGCCTTATTAAGATTCTCCTGAAAAACAGCAATTTTACGAACATAAGGCTTACCATCCTCACCTCGTGTAGTTGATACATTCGCAATGTTTGAAGCTATAGTATCCATTCTGAGTCTTTCAGCAGATAAACCACTAGCACTGATTCTTAATGCACTAAAAGCTTTCATTTACTTACTACCTCCCTCCACCAGTTATAACATAACGGGTTAAAGATAATTTTGAATTAGCTTGAGTTATCAATGCATTATACAACAAGGTATTGGCTGCCTGATTACTCATTTCGTTCTCAATGTCAACATTATTTCCATCTTCCCTCATGCTGGTAGATGTATCTTGCTTAATACTAATCTTTCCAGCTGCATTAACACCATCTAAATGCAACTCATCACTTTTATCCAACTGCACAGAGTTCATAGTATTCTTTAAAGTTTCTTCAAAGGTAACATAATATCTCTTGTATCCTTTTGTATTAACATTAGCAATATTGTTAGCAATCACTTTACTTCTCAAGGAGGTGGCATTCAAACCTTGTTTAATAAGATTATAAACCTTGTTATCGTATGATATATTACTCATAACTTTGTACTCTCCCTTAATTATATAATATATTTTTCAGATAAAAAATCAATTTAATTATATACTACATTAAATAATAAAATTTGTACATATTTTTAGCGAAATCTGATATATTTTTGTATTATAAAAATTTTATAATTATCCAGTTACTCACTAAATTTCGAACTTTCTTTATATTATTTCCAGCGTTAATTTCTTATGAATATAATTATAAGATATTCCCATTTTTTTTTCTAGCCCCTTAGCAATTCTTTTAAAAAGAAATTAAATGTTTACTTTAGACCTTAAGTTTATATAAATAAGAAATCTTGATTTTATATAAATAAAAATAACTCATAAATAAATCTATAATTAGATCTATTTATGAGTTGCTTTTATACTATCTCATATTTTCAAGTATTCTTAATACTTCTTTAGGGAAATTATTAGATTGAACCATCATAGCATTACCTGCTTCTATTAGAATATTAGCTCTTGCTAATTCCACCATCTCATAAGCTATATCTGCATCTCGCAAACTGCTTTCTGCTCCTTGTATTGATACCTCTATACTGCCTATGTTATTGTATAAACTTTCAAATTTGTTCTGCAATGCACCATATTTACTTCTAGCAGAATTTACTGTTTCTATAGCACTATCTATAGATGATAAAGCCTTATTTCTTCCTTCCTCAGTAGTTACATCTATATCTTTAATCTTTTCACCAGTTCCAGTTCCACCAAGCATATCGGAAGAAAAATTGTACTTTGGTATAGATATAGTTTCACCAAAATTAGCCCCACTAGCCATCTTTATATAAGTAGGTGAAGTATTATCTATAACCTCATCGTTCTTAATAAGTTTAACTCCATTAAAGTCACAATTATTTACAGCATTATCTATACCTTTTGTCAATTGTTTAATTTCTTCTTGGATTGCCAATCTATCATCTTCACCAGTGGCTCCCCCTGCTTGAATAGTAAGCTCCCTTATTCTTTGAAGCATTGATGAAACAGAATCTATGGCTCCATCAACAGTATTGAGCATACTTACACCATCCTGAGAATTTCTAGATGCCATCTGCAATCCTCTAATTTGCATTCTCATATTTTCACTTTTAGCTAGGTCATTAGGATTATCCTTAGCACTATTTACCTTATAACCACTGGAAATATTATGTATAGCAGAGCTTTGCTTTCTATAATTGCTTACTTGGTTTCTATATATATTTAAAGATGCTAAATTCTGATTCAATCGCATTTTATCAACTCCAAAAAATAAATTTACTTTATTATCGTCTAAAACAAAAAATACTTAATATATAATCTAAAATTTTTTATAAATTTTCCTGAGTTTATTGCTTTCAGTATTTTTAGCCTATAGCCTGTTTTCTACTACTAGCAAGTAATTGCAAATCCTCCGCTTCAATTTCTGTTATATATTTTCTTGTTCCGTCCTTCCCCTCAAAGCTCTTTGTAATTATTTTGCCAGAAACACAAACCATTTTCCCTTTATTTAAATACTGACATAATCGTTCTCCATTGCGAAGCCAGTAGGCTACAGAAATGAAATAGGCATCCTCACCATCCTTTTGGTTGAAGTAATCTTTTTTTACTGCGAGTCTAAACCGTATGCAGCCCCTTTCTTGCTCCTCCATAGGATAGTATTTTGCATCTGCAGTAAGTCTACCTATTAATACTACTTTATTCATAAATTTAACCTCCTACCTAAATTTATTATGGATTATATCCAAATGAATGTTTTATATTCAGGTGGAGGTTAAAATTAAAATTAACTTGAATTCGGCAAGTAA
>DGDR01000022.1:0-127 GCA_002385545.1 Clostridium sp. UBA3947 | reverse complement strand
TATTTTTTTATTTTACTATTAAGTGTATACTGCTATCATCTTTCTACTAAAAACATTTATTTGCTTTTGAATATAAGTAATGATTTTTTCTAATAAGCAGTTGTTTGAAAAACTTAAATATCTATAA
>DGDR01000135.1 GCA_002385545.1 Clostridium sp. UBA3947 | reverse complement strand
ACATATGTATTGTAATCCTACACATATAATTGTCATAAAAGTAACAACAATATTGACAACAGCTTATCTTCATTATATAATTTATAAAAAATTAAGATAAAAATTCTTTGATGAGGAGAGTAGTTTGCTAGATTTCTTAAGCGAGTGGGGGAGGGTGTAAGCCCCATAGAATATAGTAAATGAAGAGAGCCTCGGAGAAACACCCGAAAAAGTAGGGCAGTCGTTAGCTGCGTTAAAGCTTGGAGTGGACTATATATTTAGTCAAATGGAGTGGTACCGCGGAATAAACCCGTCTCTATAATTATATTAGAGGTGGGTTTTTTAAATTAGAAAAATAAATGAAGGAGCTGATAATTTGGATTACAAAAAGATAATAGCTGAAAGTTTAAAAGAGCATATAGACATGGATTTAGTTTCCTTAGAGAAGTTGATTGAAATACCTCCAAAACAAGAAATGGGAGATTATGCTTTCCCTTGCTTTCAATTAGCAAAGCTCTTTAGAAAAGCACCAAATATGATTGCTGAAGAATTAAAAGCTAAGCTTAATATCGATGGCTTTGAGAAGATTGAAACAGTAGGACCATACATAAACTTTTTCGTAGATAAAACAGTGTTTATTAAAAATACTATTGAAAAAGTATTAAATGAAAAGGATCTTTACGGAAGTTCTGATGTTGGTAAGAGTAAGACTGTTGTAGTGGAGTATTCATCACCTAATATTGCAAAACCCTTCCACGTAGGACACTTATTTACTACTGCTATTGGAAATTCATTGTATAAAATCTTATCCTTTGCTGGTTATAACTGTGTAAGGGTAAATCATCTAGGAGATTGGGGAACACAGTTTGGAAAATTAATTGCTGCCTATAAAAAAGGATGGGCAGACGAGGAAAAGCTTCATCAGGATCCAATTAATGAATTACTTAGGATTTATGTTAAGTTCCATGATGAAGCAGAGATACACCCAGAATATGAAGATGAGGCAAGAATGTACTTCAAGAGATTGGAAGATGGAGCTGAAGAAGAAGTAAGCCTCTGGAACAAATTTAAAGAATTAAGTTTAAAAGAATTTGACAAAATATATAAAATGCTAAATGTAGAATTTGATTCATATGCCGGTGAAAGTTTCTATAGTGATAAAATGGATGCAGTAGTTGAGGAAATAGAAAGCAAAGGCTTATTAGTAGAAAGTAATGGTGCTAAGGTTGTTATGCTTGATGAATATAACATGCCACCCTGTATTATTAAAAAGGCTGATGGAGCAACTATTTATGCTACAAGAGATTTAGCGGCTGCTATATATAGAAAGAAAACCTATGATTTCTACAAAAATATTTATGTAGTGGGCACTCCTCAAGCATTACATTTTAAACAGGTATTCACTACTTTAAAATTAATGGGATATGACTGGGCTGATGATTGTATTCATGTAGGTTTTGGTTTAGTAAAATTCGCTGATAAAAAGCTATCTACAAGAAAAGGCGACGTAGTTTTCCTTGAAGATTTATTAAATGAAGCTATAGATAAAACCTTGGAAATAATGAAGGATAGGAAGCTAGAAAACAAGGAAGTAATAGCAAAGAAAATTGGTATTGGAGCAGTAATTTTTACTTATTTAAAAAATCACAGAGAAAAAGATATTGTATTCGATTGGAAGGAAATGTTAAGCTTTGATGGTGAAACAGGGCCTTATGTTCAATATGCGTATGCCCGAGGTATTAAGCTTCTTATGATGGCTGATACTACACCAGATGAGGCTGACTACTCTAAATTATCAACATCAGAAGAGTTTGAATTGGTTAAATTAATTTCAAATTTCCAAAATTCTATCTTCCTAAGCATTGAAAGAAATGAACCTTCAGTGGTTACACGTTATATTATAGATGTAGCTAAAGCCTTTAATAAGTTTTATCATATGCATAGTGTACTTAATGTAGAAGATGAAGAATTAAAGAAGGCTAGAATTAAGCTGGTTCAAGCTGCTTGTCAAGTAATTAAAAATGGTTTAGGTCTATTAGGTATAGATGTAGTAGAAGAGATGTAAAATAAAGCTGGCTTTGGTCAGCTTTATTGTTTTATATCACAATATTTGGTTTTAAAAATATGGATAATAGACTATAATAAAATATAAGAATCAAATAAGGAGGATTCTATGGGAAATTGTGCTGCATTTTTCGATATTGATGGAACCCTTTATAGAGAAGGTCTTATAGCAGAAATATTTAAGAAATTAGTAAAATCTGAAATAATAAAGCCTGAAAAATGGTATAACGAGGTAAGACCTGAATATCAGCGTTGGGATAAAAGACAGGGGAATTATGATGATTACTTATTGAAAGTAGCAGATATATATATTGAGGCTGTGAAGGGCTTGCATAAGTCACAAATTGATTTTATTGCAAAAAGAGTTGTGGAGCAAAAGGGAGACAGAGTTTATACTTTTACTCGAGATAGAATTAAATGGCATAAAAATCAAGGGCATAAGGTTATAACTATATCAGGAAGTCCTCTAGAATTAGTAAGAGAAATGTCTGTGAAACACGGTTTTGATGATTACTTGGGGGCAGAATACGTAATAGATGAAAACAGCTTATATACTGGTGAGGTTATACCTATGTGGGATAGCAAAAGCAAGAGCAAGGCTATAGATTATTTTACAGAAAAATATAATTTGGATTTAAATCTTTGCTATGCATATGGCGATACTTCTGGTGACTTCTCTATGTTTAAAAAGGTGAAATATCCTATATGTGTTAATCCTACTAGGGAATTGCTAAAAAAGGTTTTAGAAGATGAAGTTATTAGTGAGAAAATTCAAATTGTAGTAGAGCGTAAAGATGTTATTTATAG
The DNA here is from genome assembly GCA_002385545.1 of Clostridium sp. UBA3947. GTDB lineage: Bacteria > Bacillota > Clostridia > Clostridiales > Clostridiaceae > Clostridium_AU. The sequence continues at coordinate 2,455 of DGDR01000135.1, read as the reverse complement.
TTTAACAGCAAAGGATATTCGCTTATTATAGAAAAGAGTGATAAGGTGATAGTTAGAGAAAATGTAATAGATGTAAAGAATCTTATAGCAACAGAAAATCCCGAAATAGAGGGTTATAACGAAATAATTGATAGAGCCATTTTTTTTGACTTGGAGCATTATGTTTATAGAAGGCCCATATGTATTGGTGTTTTTGGATCCTGTTATTATGATTCTAAAATAAAAATACTGAAAGTAACCCAATATATGATTGAAAATAAAACAGATGCTCCAACTATAGTCCGAATGGCCAAGAGTTATTTTGAAAAAGCTTATAATGATGGAAAAAATCATATAGTAACTTTTTCTGGTAACAATGATTTTACCGTTATTAACTATCTGTTTCAAAGATATAAAGTGCCTTTTAACTTTGACAATTTTGTTAAGGTAGACATACAAGACCTTTTTAAAGACATTACTGGAATATGCACAGGCCTAAAAACTATTGAAAAGCAATTTAATATTGTACGTGAAAACAAGCAAATAAGTGGAGCCAATCTAGCTAAAACCTTTAGCAAAATTATGAAAGATAAAGATTATATTAATAGAATGCCTAGAGAAAAGATTCAAACAATTCTACTATACAATGAACAAGATGTAGTAAGCTTATTTGAAATATTGGTAAATTGGAATTCTTTTATAAGCAAGTTCAAAAAGGAACCCCCATACTAAATACCATATTAAAGTATTTAGTATGGGGGTTTTTTAGTTCTGAGTATTTTTCAATTTAGCTATACCAATTTTAATTCGATTTAAGGTTTCATCTTTACCTAATATTTCAGCTAGTTCAAAGGCTCCCCCTGGTGACGATTGCTTGCCAGATAGGGCAGTTCTAACAGGCCATAACACCTGACTGTTTTTAACTTCCATTTCCTTAACTAGATTCATTAAGGTGTTTTCAATTTCATTAAATGTCCAGTTTTCCAAAAGGGATAACTTTTCGTAAGCTTTCTCTAGAGCTAGTAAAGAATTTTCTTCATTTGTCTTCATTTTTTTATGAACGTATAGTTCTACTCCGTATTCAGGTAGATTATCAAAAAAATCTACTTTTTCAGGAATATCACTTAATATCTCAACCCTTGATTGAAGTAGTGCAGATATTTTTTTCAAGTCGATGGAAGGGTTCTTAATGGACTGCTTATAATAAGGTAATGCTTTTTCATGAAACTCATCTAAGGATAACTTTTTTATATATTCACCATTCATCCATTTTAACTTTACAGTATCAAAAATAGCAGGGGACTTGTTTATATTCTTATAGTCAAATATTTCAACTAACTGCTCTAAACTGAATATTTCTTCGTTTGTTCCTGGGTTCCAACCTAATAAGGCTATATAGTTTAATATGGCATCCTTTAAATATCCCTTTTCAAGTAAATCTTCAAAGGAAGCATCCCCGTTTCTCTTAGACAGTTTTTGATGTGCATCTTTCATTATAGGAGGACAATGGACATAAATAGGTATCTCCCAACCAAAGGCTTCATAAAGACGATTATATTTCGGAGATGAAGATAGATATTCACTTCCTCTAACAACATGAGTTATACCCATTAAATGATCATCTACTACGTTAGCAAAATTGTATGTAGGTAAACCATCAGACTTTATTAATATCATATCTTCTAAATCCGAGTTATCTACTTCGATTTTACCATATATTACATCATCGAAACTAGTAGTACCTTCAGTAGGATTGTTTTGTCTTATTACATAAGGAATACCTTCCGCTAATTTTTTATTGATTTCCTCTTGAGAAAGATGAAGGCAATGTTTATCGTATTTTACAGCACCTTTTGTATCCTCTGCATTTACTTTTAAAGACTCCAACCTTTCTTTATCACAAAAGCAATAATAAGCCTCACCTTTTTCTATAAGTTCCTTAGCGTATTTTAAATATATATCTTTTCTCTGGCTTTGAACATAAGGCCCATAGTCTCCCCCAATATCTGGGCCCTCATCATGTTTTAGACCAGTTAATTGAAGGGTTTTATAAATTACTTCTACTGCTCCTTCTACATATCTTTCTTGGTCTGTATCTTCAATTCTTAAAATAAAATCCCCACCTTCATGCTTAGCAATTAAATAAGCATAAAGAGCAGTTCTCAAATTACCTACGTGCATATACCCTGTAGGACTGGGTGCAAATCTAGTTCTAATTTTTTTATTTGACATTTTATTCACTCCCGATATGTAAAATAAAAAACTCCATTTAAGGAGCTGTTTTATACTTGCTAATAGTCTAAATAAATATTATATTAACAGAAGATTAAAGTCAATATTAGCTAGCATTTTTAGTAAGTATAACTATTCATACGGTTATGTATAAATATACATTCATATTTAAGCTTAGCTATCAAATTACTTTGAATTCTATAAAATTTAAATTAATTTTAAATTTGTTGGTTTGTCAAACATA
>DGDR01000044.1:851-5303 GCA_002385545.1 Clostridium sp. UBA3947 | reverse complement strand
GTATATTACATTATTTAATATACTTTAATTATTTACTTACTTTATTTTACCTTGTTTAAATTCATTATTACATCCTTCTATTAATATGTCAAGGGCTATGTTAATTTAGCAAAAAAGAAATCTCCTTATATCAACAAGAGATTTCATCACTATATGAATAATATTAGAAGTCTCCTCTTCCAAATCTATTTATTTTGCAGGTTACATTAATTTTTATTTCCGAGTCCAAAAACACCTTATTCCAATCTACTCCAGTGTTTCTTCCATACTTAGCTGCTGCTACTCTCCCAAGCTCTAAGGTGTCTATTTTATATTCATGTTTTAAATCCTTAATAAAAGCTTCTAGTTCCTGCTTCAAATCTGCTGCAAACATAGCTTCAGCTTCCCTCTTCTTGTCTGGCTTGTTAATTAACAAAGGTTCATAGTCATTTGCCATTATTTGCCCAATTAATTTAATATTTATATCAAACTTATATTTACCATTTTCTCTACGACATTTGATCTTTCTTTTACTTAAGGAGAAAAGACTAAGATAATCATCAGAATTTTTCTGTAAGGTAAGAAGTCCTGTCACTTTGTTTTCTCTTAATATATTACAGTATTTAGCCTTTTGCATAGGCAATACAGCTACCATCCTATCTTGTTGAAAAATAGCCAAACCATAAATTTCAATTATATTATCTTTAACTGTAATATATGGAAGCACTAAATTTCGTCCTTCTTCATCTATTCTTACATAGGCATCAATTAGCATATAGTTATCCTTAAAAAAGCCCATTTCTCTTGAATATCTAAGAATTCCTTCGATATAATCGCCTGCAGAAGGATATCCTTCTATTTTAAGCTTCAAAATATCTTCTGCTTTTCCTTCACAAACACATAGCAGTGTTGAATCTCGAATTTCAGCATTTCTAAAAAATATGTCCAAAAGATCACTTATTCCATGCTTTGCATAATTTTCCCCAATTATATATACCTTTTCTAGTCCGATTAGAATTTTTTTATCTATTCTTCTTTGTCTTTCCTCTCTAGCTTTCCCTATGGTTTCTCCTCTGGTTGTAATGTTTGTAGACTTTACTTCGTTTCTAGTAACTAGATATCGGCTAGCCGTAGAAGAACGTATTTCTATTCCATGCCCAGTATCCTCTAGATCATAGCCAACAGCAGAATCTATTGCTAGCTGTTCCACTGCATCTCTTCTAACACCTGACATGAAAAAGGCAAATGTAAATATAATAAGTACCAATCCAACATATACCTTATAAATTCTCATTTTTTTCACCTTTTTTAAAGAATATAATTAAGCAAATCAACGTTAAATATGCTATATTGTATATTAAAGTATAGTTTATGGTTTTACTTAGAAATTCTCTTCTTGTTCCTTCGTCATGAATTATATTAACTACAATAACAAGTATTGGAGCCATAAATATGCATATCTTTCTAATATCAAGCTTCTTAGCAAAATTACTTAATATATAGCAACAGCTATAATAATTATCAATAATTGTTTTAAAAACAATCATAATCCAAGTGTACATGAAAAAGAATCTAAAGCTATTAATAAAAGGTAGATTAATAGATTCGTTTAACAGTGTAACAGAAAAGAAGGATTTTACAACAATATTGGGTCCAGCATAATATATAGTTAAAAAAGTTATATAAGTGTATATAAGAATCATAACAAAAGTACTTTTTAATGCTCCTTTTTTTATAGCAGCTTTATCATTCAAATATGGATAATATAATAACATAACTTCTATACCCGCATATGCAAATACAGATCTCACACTAGCACTGACAATATTCTTTATTCCTGATCCAAAAATAGGAGAAACATTTAACAAGGAACCATCCTTTAAAGCAATTAAAGGTATAATCATTAAAACTACTTTTAAATAGTACATAAACTCATTTAATCTACCAATTACTTTTAAACCTAATAAGGACCCATACACAGCTAAAATGATAACAACTATTGAAATCTTAAACACAGTTAAAAAGCCAACTATATATACTATTGATAGTCGCATAGCACCAGTAGTAATACCGATTAAATTTACAAAAAAATGTCCGAAAAATAAGAAGTTAAGAATTGAGCCCAAAAACTTTCCAAATATCTTCTTACCTACAGATAAAACATCATCATTTGGAAACTTACTGGATATATAAATGGTAGTTAGGGCAATATACAAAGGATAGATACCTCCAACTACAGCGGAAATCCATCCATCTTGTTTTGATACCTCAGCCAATTGGTTTGGAAGGGATAAAATCCCCACCCCAAATATTGCTCCAATTATGATATATGTAAACTCCTGATATGTAATTTCGTCCTTTCCTACTGGTCTCATTTCTTTTTTCCCCACTTCCATCCTCTATTTCTTTTTTGCCTTATATCATCTTTATGAGGAACTGAATCTGGTCTGTTATCCATTTTCCAGAATGGAGCTCTTACAATACTATCCTTCAAATCTCTATATTTATTAATTGCAAAATAAGGAACACCGAAGCTTTCCAAGGAAAATAAATGCAATAAGAGAGAAAACCACCCTAAAGCTATTCCAAGAACCCCCAGTGTATTGGCAAGAATAAGCATAGGAAACCTTATGAATCTAATTGAAAGTGACATTTCATAGTTTGGTGTCACGAAGGAAGCTACCACAGATATTCCAATTATAAATAAGGTTGTGGGACTAACAAATTTAGATTCAACTGCCATGTCGCCAACAATGATACCCCCAACTACACTTAAGGTTTGAGCAATTTTACTAGGTAATCTAAGACCACCTTCTCTTAAAAATTCAATTATAAGCTCCATTAGAAATATTTCAAGGAAAGGACTAAGAGCTATATCCATTCTAGAGTTAATTATAGGTATTAAAAAATTAACTGGTATTAGTTCTGTATTAAACTTGATTATTACTAAATAGGCTGGAGCAGCAGTGATAACAATAAATATAGCAATAAATCTAATTATTCTAAAGGCATTAGTAACTATAAATCTGTCATAATAATCTTCTACCGAATGAAAAAATTCCATAAAGATTGCTGGAGCCGATAGGGCCATGGGGGTACCATCAATCAATATAGCTGCTCTTCCTTCCAATATTCTTGAAACAATTTTATCTACTCTTTCTGTTGAATAAATTTGTGGAAATATGGAAAGTGTATTATCCTCTATGAATTTTTCAACAATACCAGAGCTATTTGCTCTATCAGCATCTATAGAACTTAATCTTTCTCTAATATTTTTTATAACATCGTCATCAGCCACATCTTTCAAATATATAAGAATTATATCAGATTGACTTCTTTGACCTATGGTGAATCTTTCAAAAACCAAATTTTTGTCTCTTATTGATCGTCTTATCATGCTCATATTAGTGCCAAGATTTTCAACAAAGCTTTCTTTAGGAGCTCTTGCAGCTATTTCTACAGTGGATTCCTCAATAGCTCTGTATTCTCCCCCTTTTGTATCCACTATAATAAAGTTAGGCTGGTTATTAATGAATAGTATTGAATTTCCTCTTTTTATGTTAATAATCGCTTCATTTATATTTGACGTTACAGTGGTGTTAGATAATGCTATATATCTTTTAGCAAGATAATCAGCTAAATTTTCTTTACCATTTATTTCTTCATCAATATGCAACATAAGAGGCTGCAAAATATCCCTATCAATAAAATTTTTATCTACTAGACCATCAATATACATAAGGGCTAAATCTACAGGCTGTCCCTTACCTGCCAGTATATGTTTTATTACCAATAGACTTTCAGTGCCTATTTCATTTTTCATAAGCTCTATATAGCTTTTTAAACTATACTCAGTATTAGCCAAGGATGGTCACCTCCCCGTATCATAGTAGTTTGTATTTTTAATTCTTTTTATACAAAAAGGCATCAAAATCTTCTGAATTTAATGCCTTTTAAAATAAAGCTAAACTTTAAATTTCTTAGCTAATTCATACAACTTTTGTGCCATGTGTGCTTGCACTTGCGCTCCATAAGCTATTTGCTCCATTCCTAATGTGGCCTCATTTACCCCAGACTTAATAAGATCAGAGTTTTCGCTGGATTGTTGAGACTGCTTAGCCAATTCTTCTATGGCAGTACTTACCTGCTCCATTGTGGCGTTTATTTCGCCAGACATGGCTGCAATATTTTCAGAAACCTTGGAATAGAACTCTGCATCTTCGTAATAATCGTTTCCTATAGCTACAAACTTACTAAACTGGGTGTTCACATCATCATTTAAGAAATTTAATATTTCAAAGCTGTTGTCTCTTAAAGCCTGGAAGGCTTCGCTTACTTCCTGTATAGTAGCTTGAATATTAATTACTGCCTCTGAACATTGCTCTGCAAGCTTTCGAACTTCTTCGGCAACCACAGCAAATCCTTTACCCTGTTCTCCAGCCCTAGCCGCTTCAATAGCAGCATTTAGAGCCA
>DGDR01000044.1:0-664 GCA_002385545.1 Clostridium sp. UBA3947 | reverse complement strand
CTTCAATAGCAGCATTTAGAGCCAGAAGATTTGTTTGCTCTGAAATGCTGGAAATGGTATTAGCCATTAGTTTTATATGATTAACAACTTCTGCCTTTTTAAGGGCTTCTCTTATTCGCGCATCCTTTGAGCTGTGAATTAATTTAATTTGCTCATAGGAAGTAATACTATTTTCTCTAATTTCTATTGCCTTATTTTTTATTGCCTCTGCCTTTTGACTTCCTTCCAACGCTTGATCTGAAAGCACTTGAATGCTTGCATCCACTTCTTCTACACTGGAAGCAATTTCTTCTGTACTGGCACTGGCTTCCTGTGAAGCAGTTGCTATAGCATAGGTTTTTCTCTCCATCTCTTCTAGTTGTGCTGTAAGCTGTTGAACAGTAGCTGATAGCTCCTGACTTCCTGAATTCATGTTTTTTATTGATTCAAAAACCTCGCTAATAAGCTTTCCAACTTGCTTTTGAGCCTCATTTAACGCTCTTCCTATTTTTCCAAATTCATCCTTCCTAGTTAAGGAAATATCTGTGGAAAAATCACCCTTTTTCATTCTATTTGCAAAATCCTTTATCATATTTAATGGATGAATTATATTCTTAATAATAAGTACAGTGAAAATAACCGCAAAGACCATTGCTAAAATAGTTAATATCAAAAACAAAACAAC
>DGDR01000127.1:3182-4172 GCA_002385545.1 Clostridium sp. UBA3947 | reverse complement strand
CGTTTTATGACTTCCCATCCCAAGGATCTTTCTAAAGAGCTTATTAGAACTATGGCCAATAGCGAAAAGGTATGTGAACATTTACATTTACCAATACAAGCAGGGAACAATAGGATACTAAAAGCTATGAACCGAAAGTATACTAGAGAAGAATATATTGGTTTAGTAGAGTCAGTAAGAGAGGCTATGCCAGATATAGCCTTGACAACAGATATTATTGTTGGCTTTCCAGGAGAAAGTAGCCAAGAATTTGAGGACACATTAGATATAATAAAAAGGCTTAAATTCGATTCCGCTTACACATTCATATACTCTCCTCGAAAAGGTACACCTGCAGTAAATATAGAGGACAAAATTAGCATAGAGGAAAAGAAAGAAAGACTAGCCAAGCTAATTGAGATTCAAAGTAAGATTAGTAGGATGAAAAATGATGCCTATATTGGCAAAGTTAAAGAGGTCTTAGTAGAAGGCAGAAGTAAAACTACCGACAAGGTTTTAACAGGTAGAACTAGGGAAAATAAAATTGTTAATTTTATTGCTGATGAAAAGGTTATAGGCCAATTAATAAGGGTAAAGATTACTAAAGCCCGATCATGGTCACTCGAAGGAGAGGTGCTATAGGTGAAAGGGAAAAAGCCTATCTCTAGGGCGGAAGTAATAAGGCTGGCAAGAGAATTAGGACAGGCATTGTCCTGTTCACAGGACCTTTATAACTATAGAGAGGCAGAGCAAATAATGGCTAGTGATTCAGAGGCTAGAGACCTAATGCAGACCTTTAAGTCAAAGCAAGCACAGTTAGAGGCCTTGAAAGCTAGCGGGAACAGCGATGAAAGCCAGATTGAAAAGAACCTCCAGGAATTGAAAGAGGCTGATAAAAAGATGAAAGAGCATCCTCTTATTGCAGCTTATTATGAAAAAGGACAGGATTTAAACGAATTAATATATCAGATAAATATGATACTAAGGCATTTTACAATGGAAGAAGATGAG
>DGDR01000127.1:1832-2904 GCA_002385545.1 Clostridium sp. UBA3947 | reverse complement strand
GCTAATCATATGATTTAGATATTATGAACTATAGCAAAACTAGCAGGGGGTTTATAATGGCAAGGCTTACACCTATGATGCAGCAATACTTACAAATTAAGGAGCAGTTCAAGGATTCTATACTATTTTTTAGAATGGGAGATTTCTATGAAATGTTTTTTGAAGATGCTATTATAGCCTCAAAGGATCTAGAGATCACCCTAACAGGTAAAGACTGTGGTCTTTCGGAACGTGCCCCTATGTGTGGAGTACCCCACCACGCATCAGAACAATATATTGCCAAGCTCATTGAAAAAGGGCATAAGGTAGCTATATGTGAGCAGGTCCAGGACCCCTCTGAGGCAAAAGGCCTTGTTGAGCGACAAGTTGTTAGGGTAGTAACACCTGGTACACTAATTGAATCTTCCATGCTAGATGACAAAATAAATAACTATCTACTTGCTCTATTTTTTGCTGACTCTACTATTGGTTTATCAGGAGTAGATATATCTACTGGCGAATTTTTTCTTTCGCAGATTACTGGTGATAACCTAGATTCCAAGCTAATAGATGAGATAAACAGGATAAATCCCAGTGAAATTATAGTTCAAGAGAGTCTAGAGGAAGTAAAATTCCTTAAGCAAGCAAAGGACTATTATGGGTTTTATATTAGTAGATACAAAGATTGGGCTTTTGACGCAAGTAATGCCTATAAAAAGCTCATAAAGCAATTTAAAGTCCATTCTTTAAAGGGATTTGGATGCGAAGAAATGAAAGCGGGAATTAGAGCAGCCGGTGCCCTGCTAGAATACCTCACCGATACACAAAAAAGTACCCTAGCTCAGATAAACATGCTAAAGGTGTATCATCAAAAATCATATATGATACTTGACTCAACAGCTATGCGTAATCTTGAGCTTTCTGAAACTATAAGAAACAAAGATAAAAAAGGATCACTGCTGTGGCTACTAGACAAAACTAATACTGCTATGGGTGGTAGGCTGCTAAGAAAATGGATCCATCAGCCATTGATAAACAAAGAGGATATAGAAGACAGACTAAATAGTATAGAAGAACTAATAAATAGGCAAGA
>DGDR01000127.1:0-1520 GCA_002385545.1 Clostridium sp. UBA3947 | reverse complement strand
TTAAGTAAATTAACTAGTGCTTTGTTTACTAAATACTATGAAAGCTTTGATGTCTTAGATGATATTTATAATTTACTAGAGAAAAGTATCCATACAGACCCTCCTATAACTATACGAGAGGGCAATATCATAAAAGAAGGCTATGATAACCTATTAGATTCCTACAGAGCTGCTATGACAGAGGGCAAAACATGGATAGCGTCAATGGAAGAATCTGAAAGAGAAAAGACGGGAATTAAGAACTTAAAAATAGGTTTTAACAAGGTATTTGGCTACTTTATTGATATAACCCATTCAAATAAAGACCTTGTACCTGACTCTTATATACGCAAGCAAACACTTGTAAACTCTGAACGCTATATTACACCTGAGTTAAAAGAAATAGAGGACAGGATATTAGGAGCAGAAGAAAAATCCGCCAAATTAGAATACCAGATATTCACAAACATAAGAAGTCAGATTTCAGACCATGTGGTACGCATACAAAAAACTGCCCAGAATATAGCTGTACTAGATGTCTTATGCTCATTGACCAGAGTTTCCTATGAAAACAACTATACAAAACCAAAGATATTAACAACAGGTGAAATTAGAATAAAGGATGGACGACATCCTGTTGTAGAAAAAAGCCTGTCAGATGATATGTTTGTACCTAATGATACAGACCTTGACACTAAAGATGCCCACCTTATGGTTATAACTGGCCCAAACATGGCAGGTAAGTCCACCTATATGAGACAGGTAGCCTTGATTGTAATAATGGCCCAGATAGGCTGTTTTGTCCCGGCTAGCCAGGCTGAGATCGGGATAGTTGACAGAGTCTTTACTAGAGTAGGAGCATCAGATGACTTATCCTCAGGTCAAAGCACTTTTATGGTTGAAATGAGTGAGGTCGCCAATATACTTAATAATCTAACAGCAAATAGCTTGTTGGTTTTAGACGAAATCGGAAGGGGAACAAGTACCTTTGATGGCTTAAGTATTGCTTGGGCAGTGATAGAGCATCTTTGTTCATTTGACAAGATAAAACCTAGAACAATGTTTGCTACCCATTATCACGAACTAACAGAGCTAGAAGGTCGTATAGAAGGCATAAAAAATTATTGTATAGCAGTTAAAGAACATGGTGATGATATAATTTTCCTGCGAAAGATAATTAGGGGTGGAGCTGATAAGAGCTTTGGTTTACAGGTTGCCAAGTTAGCTGGTATTCCTAACCCGATAATTGAAAGAGCGAATAAAATCCTAAGACAATTAGAAGAGGCAGATATAAACAAGCAGAAAAAGAGGGATAAAGAACTAGGGGAGACAAGTAACAAGCCTATTGTAAATGAGCAAATAGGGTTTTTTAATGAAGAGATTACAGAGATCGAAAAGGACCTATTAGAAATTGATATTTTAAACCTAACCCCTATGCAGGCTATGGAGACATTATATAAGCTGATTGAAAGAGCAAAGGCAAAGGAGGTCTAAGCTTGTCTATTATCAAGCAATTAGATAGCTGTCTCTTATACACATCT
>DGDR01000114.1 GCA_002385545.1 Clostridium sp. UBA3947 | reverse complement strand
ATCTGGTAGTCTATCTTTATAAGTATCAATCTTTACTACCTTTAATATGTCATCCAAACGCTTTTTCATTTCTTCCTTCCCAAGCTTTCTTAGCTTAAGACCATATTCAACGTTCTGGTATACTGTCATATGTGGGAAAATAGCATAGTTTTGAAACACCATACCTATATTTCTCTTGTGGGCTGGAATATCATTTATAACAGTATCATTAAAGCTTATTTCTCCATCTTCTATACTATTGAAGCCTGCTACCATTCTAAGTAGAGTAGTCTTTCCACAACCAGATGGCCCTAGCAGTGTGAAAAATTCACCCTTATCAATTTCTAAGGATAGCTTTGGTATTACTACATTATCATCATACTTTTTTACTATATTTTTAAACTTAATAGTTGTACTCATTATATTCTCCTCCAAAGTCTAAGATTTAGTAAGTCCCTACGAAAAAAGTAGGGGTAACCTCAATAATTTCGTAGGGACTCGTTCTTAATTTGATGTAAATATTTCTTTATATTTGTCCATTATTGCTTGCTTATTATCATTTACCCATTTTTCATCATCTTGTATAAGCTTAATTTCTTCTAATGTCTTTAAGCCAGCAGCTGGTCCAACATCTTTTCTTACAGATCTTCTGTTAAGTTCATTTACGATTAAATCCTGAGCCTCTTTGCTTGTAACATAATCAATGAACTTCTTAGCATTTTCCATGTTCTTTGCATTCTTTATAATTACAACTCCGTCTGGCTTTGCAATTGTACCTTCCTTAGGATAAACAATTTCCACAGGTGCTCCGTCCTTAACGTACTTAACAGCTACTTCTTCAAAGGTTAATCCTACAGTGTACTCTCCATCGCCAACACCTTTATAAACTGCTGAAGAACCACTTAATAGCTTACCATCTAAGTTCTTTGTTAGCTTAGCAACGTAGTCCCATCCTTTTTCAGGATCGCCATTACCCATAGCATAAAGCTGATTTACGATTTGCTCAAAGGAAGAAGATGACTTTGTAGGGTCCGCATTTGCTATCTTTCCCTTAAGTGCTGGATTTAGCAAATCTTCATATCCTTCAATTTTAATGTCACCAATAAGATTCTTATTAACCATTATAACGCTTGGTATTACTGAGAATCTTGTAATAGTACCATCTTCGTTCTTGTATTCATCGTAAACAAATTCTTCATTTACTGACTTATATTTTTCGAAGTATTCCTTCTTAGGCTCTAGAGTTGATAAGGAACCACCCCAGAGAATATCGCCCATTGGGTTATCCCCTTCAGCTTCAACTCTCTTTAATTGTTCTCCGCTACCAGCTGCCACAACTTCTACCTTAACACCCGTCTTATTTTCGAACTCATTTACTATTGGATCTATAAACTCTAGTGGGTGTGGTGAATAAATTACTAAGGAACCAGCGTCCTTCTTATCTCCACCGTTGTCTGTTTTATTACTACAAGCTCCTAATGAAACCGCCATAGCGGCTGCTACTAAAACTGATAAAGCTTTTTTCATATAAATCCTCCTTAACATCATTAACAATGCTTTTGTTCATCACATAAAGCGTTGTTATCGTTTTCTGTAACTTAATGATATATTAAAACCTTTACATCGAAAATCCCATAAAACTATTATAATATCCGAAAAAATGAACTATATACTTTTAACCTAATAGTTTGATATTAAATTTAACATTTTTGGTAGATATAATTATAAAAACTTACCTAAAAATTAGAATATTTATTCAATGTCGACCATATATAATCAACAGTTATAAATTAATGCAACTGTTTTAACAGTTAGGGAAATAGAAAGAAGGTTAGTTGATATTATGTCACTATTAGAAGAACAGCCATTTACGCCTACTGTTCACTGCTACAAGACTAAAGCTTCTAATGTTAAGGAATATAAAAAAAAGTTTGTATTACCCTTACTTCAACGGGTAGTTAATAAAAGCTATGCAGCTGTGTACAGTGGAACAATTATCTATAGGCAGGAGACAAGAGAAGCAGACTACTTTTACGTTGTGAATAAAATTACTGAATTGTTAGAAGAAAAAAAGCATATTCGTCTATTTGGAGAGTTTTTGAAGTATACCTTGGACCATTCCTTTATTAATCTGCCTGGTTATGGTACACCAGAAACTCTATCCACTCTGGATATACCTAAGATTTTTGTGAATATGGATGAACTGATAGAATATATTAAAGAACACCTCCAGCCCCGGTAAAATAGCTTTACCGATGCTAAAGGTGTTCCTTTTTTAATTTGCATCATTATTATCATAAGGCGCCCACACATAACCGTAGGCTTTAACTCCATCCTCTTCCCTCTCCAAGTAAACACCTTGTATTTCTGGTTCGAAGCCTGGAAATTGGTTAATACCTTCCTCTAGTATAAGGAAGTACCTTTGGGCTACCTCATTCCATCTTTCACCTGGTACCACACAAAAGATACCTGGCGGATAGGGCAATGCTCCTTCTAGAGCTATTTCTCCTACTATATCTCTAAGGGGTACTAGCTTTGCATTATTTCTAACTAGCTCCCAATTGGCCTCTTGAGGATGCATAGCCCTTTCTGGGAAATAAGCCTCTTGGAATAGCTTTTTTTGATAGTCCTTAGCCTGATTTTGTTTATAGAAATCATGCATTTCCTGACATAGCCTTCCAATGGTATAACCCTTATATCTATCCTCATGGCTATGATATACGCTTGGTAACACATCCTTAAGTGGTGCATCTTCCTCTATAAGCTGTTCAAACCTTACTAGTTGCTCTACTAATGCATCCATTTTTTCCTTGCTTTCAGCAGGAGTTAAGATAAATAGGATAGAGTTTAAATCGTTCTTTTCTGGAATTATTCTATTATCTCTTAGATAATTTGCCAGTATGGTTGCTGGTATTCCAAAGCTATCGTATTCACCAGTTTCCACATCAATGCCTGGTGTAGTTAGCATAAACTTGTTTGGATCTACAAAGTATTGATTTTCCCCGTACCCTTCAAAGGAATGCCAGCGTTCACCGGGCACGAATTTGAAAAACTCAATATTGTTAACTATGTCCTCAGTGTCGTATTCTTCCCAACGCTTGCCTCTTACTATTGGCGGAATAAAGGGCTTAATCATTTTGCATCTTTTTAGTACTGCTTTTCTCGCTTCTACCCCTAATTTTATGCACTCCTTCCATAGGAGCTGCCCTGCTTCCCCTTCCTGCATTCTAGCATTAACATCTAGGGATGCAAATAGGGGATAAAAGGGACTAGTAGAAGCATGTAATCTAAATACATTGTTAAATCTCTTATGATCTACATACCGTCTTTGCCCTTTAATATGGTTATCCTTTTTATGTATCTGAGACGCCTGAGAGAAACCTGCTTGTTGCTTATGAACAGATTGAGTAACTATTATACCTGGATCCTCTGGCTTTAAGTTTAAAAGCAATGGTGAACAGTCCTTCATCATAGGAATAAACTGCTCGTAGCCAACCCATGCACTATCAAATAAAATATAGTCACATAGATGTCCTATCTTATCAACTACTTGTCTGGCATTATATATAGTGCCATCATAAGTACCTAGCTGTATTACTGCTAACCTAAAAGGTCTTTTACTTTTAGCTTTTTCTCTATCTACCTTAGCAGCTGCTTCTCTTAGATACTTTTCATCAAAGCAATGTTCATATATACCCCCAATAAATCCGAAGGGATTTCTAGAGGTTTCTAAGTAAACTGGTTTACCACCGGACAGTACTAAGGCTGCATTATAAACGGATTTATGATTATTTCTATCAAAGAGCACTAAGTCCCCTGGGGCCACTATAGCACTAATAGCCACAGTGTTAGATGTACTGGTTCCATTCATAACAAAATAGGTCTTGTCTGCATTATATACCTTTGCAGCATATACCTGTGCCTCCATAGCAGGTCCCTGATGTATCAACAAATCTCCAAGAGCTACATCAGCGTTGCATATATCTGATCGGAATATCCGTTCTCCATAAAATTCATAAAGATATCTTCCTGCTGGATGTTTGCGAAAATACTTCCCCCCTTGATGTCCAGGGCAGTTGAACTGCAAATTACCCCTTTCCACATAGCCACTTAAGGTTTTAAAGAAGGGAGGCAACATCTTTTCTTCATATTCATTTGCCGCTTCTTCTATTTCCTTGCTTAAGCTTTCCTTATCGATATTTTCAATGGGAACAAGCCTATAAAGCATTTCTAAAAAATCCTTAGTATATTCTTTTATATCTTTTGAAAGTAAAATCACTGGAATACCTAATCTAAGGTTATATACCTCCTTAACTAGGCTCTTGTCTTTGTCAGTTAACACAACTGCTGCAGCATCTATATAATCAGTATTCTCTACTAAAACTATTTTTCTATTTGAACTAAAATATATTTTAGACTCTTCAGTGCAAGCAATTTTTAAGTGTTCCATGGCATTTTCCCTTTCATTATAAAAATTTGAAATTTTTCTCGTTACTATTGAATTGTATAGCTTTTACTGATATCTTTCAATAATAATTTTTGAATATTTCAGCCTTTTATAACTGAATTTTTGCATTTTTCTAAGAAAAATGACCATTTTAAAAGCAACCTAAGTTATAGAAAACTAGGTTGCTTTTTTATAATTAGGAATTAGATTCCTTTCTATTCACTAACCCTGGTAATCCTGCTTTCATTAACATAGAACCTACTGGAAGAGCTATTATAATACCTGCAGAAGCTTGCCATAAATTACCTGGGATATCCTTAATGGATACTGCAAAGCCTGCAGCTAGGCTTGCCTGCTCACCTAAAATTAAACCTGCTACAAAGGCTCCTGCTACAAAGTAGGCTGCTGTCATCCATAAGCCTGCTAAAATGAAAGCTAGAGCGTTGTTCCATACCTTCTCTCCTTCATATTCGCTCCTTAAAGCTATGGAAGCAGCTATAAGAGCCATTACAGCTTTAATTACTATAGTAAAAGGTGCCCAGATTGGCATATATAATAAATCTGCCATCCCCATACCAAGAGCCGAAGCTATTGCACCTTTTTTCTTCCCCAAAAGCAAGGCTGATAAAAGCACCATACTATCTCCTAAATGCACATATCCTCCAAAGGTATTGATTTTTATAGAATAAGTAGCTACAAAAACTATGGCAGCCATCATAGCGGTGATTACCATATTTTTTACATGGCTACTAACATTGTTATCACTCATCTTTATTCCCCCTTTTTAATAAATCATTCCTATGACTTCGAAATCATATTTCTATTATATCCCATAAGGGCAATCAAGCAAATGTACCGGTACAATTTATGCAATACT
>DGDR01000049.1 GCA_002385545.1 Clostridium sp. UBA3947 | reverse complement strand
AGATGTGTATAAGAGACAGATCATACGCAGAGCATTTAGATAATTACTTTGTAACTATTAATCCAACAGTCAGTAGTAAAGAGGAATTTATCAGTAAGTATGTAGACGATTGGATTATAGATGAGGCAAAGAAGGATGATGAAACAGCCTTATTATATATTGGATACGTACTAAGTTCATTGGAAGAAAGTTTAGGTAGGACTATGGAACTTGGTGGAATGGACTATAGAGAGGATATAGGGACACTAAAAAACGATGTATTCAACTTATTTAGTAATGATGAAAATACTATTAAAATTATGGTTTATAGTGATTACCATAGCACCAATGAAATAGCTAAGACAACTGTAAATATGGTAATGACTGGTAATATACATGATAAAGGAAAAGTAGATACTGTAACATATAACAATGGAACTACTATATTTTCATCAAATGGTATAGGAAATGTAGATCAAAGTAGATTTTTTAATTATCCCAATATATTATCAATAACATTAAGAGATAGTAGTATTAAAAGTAAAAACCCTTTAGAAAGGCTATTAGATAAGATAGCCGGACTAGATACAGAAAAATTACTTAGCGATGATGATTTTAAGAAATACATTGATAATATTAGTACTCCAGAGTAGATATAATATCGCATTCAGTAACATTGGTATTATATTAAAATAAATAAATAATTGGAGGTGCGAAAATGATAAGTAAAAAATCTAAGGAAAAGATTGGTAAGGCATTTGAGGAATTGGATAGTGCATTAGAGAAGTTCAGGTTGGAGGTAGCACATGCTGGTATAACAGGGTTCAAAGTTGGTGAAATCAATGATATCTATGAAGTAGCTAAGTTATACAGTAAGGTGCTAGAGGTAAAAAATAAGGTAAACAAGATAAGACCAACAGTTAATACCTATGTATTAGATCTTGTAGTAGAAGATTTAGTAACAAATAATAAAAAAGAAAGTCAAGATAAATTAGTTGTGAGTGTCGACGACGATACAGATGAAACAGTTGAATTAACTGATAAAATCATGGTGGAAAATGATATTAATATTAGAAGAAATAATGGAGACCTACCAGTATTTGTTAATATATCAGATGGTAAAAAGATTCATGCATCTGCAAGGATACTGTCTGATAAGAAAGTAATAATTTCTGTGGGTTCTGTAATCTCTGATATTGAAGATGACACTATATCTAAGACAAATACAGCAAGAAGGCAGAAGATGATACTTAAGAAACAATTAATTCCTTTGGAAAGTGGTGGGCTTAAGTTAACAGAAGATATAAAGGTTGATAGCTTGCAAATGGCTACAAATATTATATACGGAAGCACAGTTAAAGGTGTGGACAGGTTGTGGAAAACTATAAATGGAGTTACACTTCGTGATTATTTATCAAAATGAAAAAAGAATACCCCACTTCTTTAAGTGGGGAATGAATTTTTCCGCCTGGTAAGGCGATATTTCTCTTCCCTACATACTATAATAAAAAGGTATATTCATTAAATTAGGTGTAGCTTCTACACTTTAAAAAGGAGGTGAATTTGTTGGCTTTAGCATACTTAACTCAAAGACAACAACTTAAGCACTTATCTAAAAAGGAATATTTAGCTCTTAGAGACTTATGTTCCTTGGCTAAAAATATGTATAATGTGGCTCTATATAACATTAGACAGCATTTCTTTAATACTGGTAAGTACCTTAATTACTATGATAACTACCACTTAGCCAAGGCAAATGAAAACTATAAGCTACTTAACAGCAATATGGCTCAGCAAATCATAAAGGAAGTTGATGGTAGCTTTAAATCTTTCTTTGAGCTATTAAAGCTTAAAAAGGCTGGTAAGTATGATGCTAAGGTAAAAATACCTAAGTATCTACCAAAAGACGGGTATTTCCCCTTAATCATAGGGCAAATACGAATTAAGGATAATGGTACTTTAGATATACCTGTAAGCAGAGAGTTTAAGAAGCTCTATGGAAAAACAAGTATTACTATCAAAGTACCAAGTAATCTTAAAGGTAAAAAAATTAAAGAAATAAGAATCATTCCAAAATATAATGCAAGGTTCTTTGAAATTCAGTATGCTTATGAAACTGAACTCAAAGGTATTCAATTAAATACAGACAATGCACTTGCTATAGATTTTGGAGTAGACAACCTTGCTACTTGTGTTACAAACAGTGGCAAAGCTTTCATTATTGATGGTAAGAGACTAAAGTCTATTAATCAGTGGTACAATAAGCAGTATTCAAAATGCCAAGCTTTAAGAGATAAATTACTGGGTGTTAATAGATCATTAACTAAAAAAGAAATACAGCTTATTGAAAAGCGAAACAACAGGGTTAGAGATTACTTAAACAAGTCAGCAAGACTTATTATTAACTACTGCATAAACAATGACATAGGTACTCTAATCGTAGGTCGTAACAAACAGATGAAACAAAAAGCTCATATGGGTAAAGCAAATAACCAGGCTTTTGTGCAAATACCTATAAGTGAGCTAATGAATAAGTTAAAGTACCTATGTGAGTATAATGGTATTAACTATGTAGAGCAAGAAGAAAGCTATACAAGTCGGGCAGACTTTTTTAGTAATGATTATATACCTGTATATGATGAAAAAGATACAACTAAATACACATTCAGTGGCAAGAGGATAACAAGAGGTCAATATAGGTCAGCTATGGGAATGGTACTTAATGCAGATGTAAATGGAGCATTAAATATAATGCTAAAAAGTAGACTGGGAGGTAGTAAACTTACTATCTTACA
>DGDR01000035.1:432-5253 GCA_002385545.1 Clostridium sp. UBA3947 | reverse complement strand
GAATATATAAACAATGAAGGACTGCTGGCCTATGATTCCATATTTTTATCCAAGGATCCATATAAGCCTAGTCCTATTTCTTCTACGAAGAAGATTTCCATAGATGACATACCTAGTTTCGCCTTTAGTAATAGCTTAAACCAAATATACAGTAAAAATCAAAAAGCCACTTATATATTTGTAACAATGAACTATAACGCCTTTTCAAATTTTATATATGATAAGGGTTATTACACCCATTTCAAAAATACTAGGACTGATATTGACGCCATAGATTATAAACCAATACTAATTTCCAACATAATAATTCAATATACCGATAACTACAAGGGTATTGCTAATCTATATGAATCTGGTCATGGCAAAGGTATTCTTTTCAGTGGTGAAAGAGCCATTGATATAGAATGGGAGAAGGCTGGTAGCTCTCCAATAAAAATCAAAGATACTAATGGAAATGATATAACCTTACTAGAAGGTAAGACCTGGTGGATTATTCTTAATAAAAACTGCTATTTAACCTATAATTAGTTATAAAAATATAACTTTAGCCAAAAAGCGATATATTACCCGGGTAATACATCGCTTTTTGCACCATTAACTATATTTTTGTAGAAAACCTATTGAGGATTTTTCTGAAAATACATATTTACAGTTTTAACTATAGTTTGAGCTAGCTGCTGCTGGTAGCTATCACTCTTTAACTTTTGAGCTTCCATTTCGTTAGATAAAAAGCCACATTCAATTATTATAGCTGGTATATTAGGAGGGTTTCTCATGATAATAAAGCTGTCCTTAGCATCTTTTGCCTTTCTTTTATTATTGACATCTAAGTCTTCTCGCAAATTATTTTGCATCATAGTACCAAAGACTTCACTCTTCTTATTAGAGGCATACCACACTTGAGCTCCATAATACTGACGTTGAGGAAAGGCATTGAGATGAATACTAATAAACATATCACATTTGCTTGATTTAATAAGTTTTTGTCTGTTATCTAAATCCTCTAATTTCTTTTTCCTTATGGTTCCTCCCTCAGTGCAAAGGCTTTTATCTTCTTCTCTTGACATAAGAACCTTATAGCCTTCTTTTACTAGCAAGTCTCTTACCTTTTTAGCGATAATTAAATTTATATCCTTCTCCAAGGTTCCATCCTTAGCCACAGCACCTCCATCAATTCCACCATGACCAGGATCCACAAGAATAAGCTTTTTTGAATTATCTGCTTTTATATAAAGAGGGGGGGAAAAGATTGTTACGGTCATGAATATAAGGAGAAGGATATAAAAAGCTTTTTTAATCTTTCTAGTCATCATAAGCGGCCTAGCTGTAAAATCCACCAAACCAGATTTTATAGGTAGTTGCCTCCTTTCCTTGGTATGTAGCCTTTTTATTGTTCCCAATAATTAAAAAAATTATTATAAGAGCCAAATAAGACTTTAACTGAAATGAAAAAGCGACCTAACAAGGCCGCTTCCGTAACTGATAACAGCTAGCAAATAAATGTATATATAATTAACTATTTATAACTGTCTCTGCTATATTAATAGCATGGTCTCCTATTCTTTCTAAATTACTTATAATATCTAAGAACACAGCTCCGCAATATGCACCACATTGTCCAGCGTTCAATCTCTTAATGTGTGCATCTCTATATTCCTTCTCAAGGGCATCGATTTTCTCTTCAATGGCTTTTATACTCTTAGCCTTTTCCAAATCAAGATGCTCATAGCTTTCTATACTCTCTTGTAAAGAATTAATTGTATACTTGTACATATGGCCTAAGTTTTCTATAGCTTCCTCAGAGAACTCTAGCTTTCTAGTAATTTTTTCTGTTGTTAAATCTGCAATATTCTCTGCATGGTCACCTATTCTTTCTATATCGTTAACCACATGGAAAGTTGAAGTTACTATAGCTAATTGCTCCTCTGATAGGTTTGTATTTGAAAGCTTTACTAAATAGTCTGTAATCTCATTTTCTAGTAAGTTTATCAGTTTTTCATTTTCATAAACCTTGTTAATAAGACTTTCATCATTTGATTCAAAGGCTTCCATTGCTATTTGTAGATTTTCCTTAGCCTTATTGGCCATTCTTATAGTTTCTTTAACCATCTGACCTACAGCTATTACTGGAGTCTGTAGAACTCTATCGTCAATGTACTTTGTACCCATAAATTCTTTTTCATCTTCACCGGGAATGAGCTTATTAACAAATGCAACTATATATTTTATAAACCAAATTAAGATGAATGTATTTGCAACGTTAAATATGGTATGTATATTTGCAATCTGTCTCTTTATATGATCAGGTGTACTCCCTGGATTTATCCATTCAGCAATGGCCACTAACTGACTTCTAAATGGTATAAAGATTATACTACCAATAATGTTGAAGGTAATATGAATTAATGCTGCTTTTCTAGCGCTCTTATTAGCTCCAACACTGGCTAGAAGCGCAGTAACACAAGTTCCTATATTACATCCAAATATAAATGGTATAGCCGCAGATAAGGAAACCTCGCCTTTACTAGCTAAAACTATTAATATACCAGTTGTGGCGGAAGAACTTTGAATGATAGCAGTCATTAACAAGCCTGTTCCAAGTGCAATAAGCCAATTATCAGACATTAAACCCATAAGATTTTTAAAGACTTCGTTTTGTTGGAATGGCTCAATAGCTATTCCCATTATGTCCATTCCTAAAAATAAAACACCAAAGCCTAATACTATATTACCAATTTCTCTGTATTTCTTTCCTTTAGAAAATATCACCATAGCTGCTCCTAAACCTATAAAAATCGGAGCTATTGCTGTTAAATTCAAAGATACAAGCTGAGCAGTAATAGTAGTACCTATATTAGCTCCCATGATAATTCCAGTAGCTTGAAATAGGTTCATCAGTCCTGCATTAACAAAACCAATTACCATTACCGTAGTAGCACTACTACTTTGGATTATCATTGTAACTATGGTACCGACAGCTACAGCTATAAACTTATTAGAAGTAACCTTTTCCAAAATTCCTTTTAACCTGTCTCCAGCTGTGTTCTCAAGACCATCTCCCATTATTTTCATACCATAAAGGAAAAGTCCTAAGCCTCCTACAAGCTGGATAATCATTCCAGCAACTTCCAAGTAAATCCCTCCAATATATTATCTCATCTTAGGAATAAAAATATACCTGATAAAATGTCCATGATAATATTATCATTATTTTTACAAAATGGTCATACTTTTTTTAATTCTTAACATAGATTTAACATACATAGTTTTCCTAAAATTCATCAAAAAAAACGCCAGATTGTGTAAATCTGACGTTTATTTTTAATCCATAACCTAATTAAGAGGTTCTGTATAAATATAAGCAATCCCATCTGCCTTACTAATATCTAAAATAGTACTTTTTTGTGCCACTACCACAAAGCCATATATATTCAAGCCATTCTTTTCTACACTGTCTGCAATCTTTGAGAAATACTCCGTTGGATTTTCAAATCCCATCATTTTAGTGAAGGCTTTTTGGTCTGCCATATATCTAAACATACTAATCACATGGGTTTTCATTACTTCTTCAGATACGGGCTCCTCAAAATTCTTTCTTGATGCAGAAGTATCAAAGGTAGTCAAGTACGGATAAGTCTTCTTATCATATTCTAATCCCGAAGAAGAATCACTAAAGTTAAAGCCAATATGCCCATGGAAAACATCTGTATCTTTTACCTCCATTGCACACCAGTAAGGAACCACCTTTTCTTCCTTAGTCCATTGAACAAAGCTTTGATAATTCATAATCTTATCTAAAGAAAAATAAGCAACATAATAATCTACTTCATTCAGTTCATTTACCCTTTCTAAAGCACTTTCGTAAGTTCCATATATACTCACATCCGAAGATACTATCTCCTGCCCTTCATAAACTGGCTTAAATACATTGACAACAGGTCTACTCAAAAGATTTGGATCATAAAGAACCAGCTTTCCTCTTTCAATTTTCCCCGCTACATGATTATGTCTACCATCATAACTACCACTATGTAAAATATTTATATCATAAACTCCATTTCCATTAGCATCAGCTATAACCTGATCCCGGTATTTTCCAGGTAGAAAGATTTCAGAATAGATGGCAAAGTCTAATGAAATCCTGTTAGTAAGCCCTTCTTTGCCCAAAAGCTCCGTTGGATTATAATAAAATAAATCCACTATTTTTGGCATGGACATTATTATGATTAAGATGGATAAAAGGATTGCCCCCACTACTATCCCCATTTTGATAAAGGCTTTTCGGATTGTGGATTTAATTAGCTTTGCGAACTCTACAGCTTCCTTTTCCTGCTCCTCCATATAGTCCCTTTCAGATGAATCTTTGCTATTATCCTCAAGGTTTAAATCTTTAATTTCAGGTATCTCGCCTTCGCTGAATAAATATTCACTGATTGCTTCATGACGTTCAATATCATTTTCAACCATCTCTTTCTTCTCATCATCTAATTTACCCTTCTTATATAATTCAATTAATTCACGATATTTCATAACCATTCTCCTCCAAATACAATTTTAATTCCTTCTTCCCTCTATAGGCCAATACACGAATATTCTCAGGAGTCAATTTTAACAAGGCAGCAATTTCCTTCTGAGACAAGTGTCCAAAGTACTGCATGGTAAGTATCTCTCGTTTAAGCTCACTTAGATGCTGAAGTGCCTTAAATAGCAGTCGATTTCTTTCATCAGCTATAAGACGCTCTAGCATTTCATTGGATGAATTATCATGGATGGATGCCTCAATTTCATCAAGAGGCATATTTCTACTTTCCCGTTTTCTAT
>DGDR01000035.1:0-297 GCA_002385545.1 Clostridium sp. UBA3947 | reverse complement strand
TATTTCTACTTTCCCGTTTTCTATGATTGAAATACAAATTTCTCGCCACCATGTACAGCCACGCTCTCATATTGCTATGTTCATCCGACAAAGAAAGAATCGCCTTCATAAAGGTTTCCTGAGTTAAATCTTCTGCGAGATCCTTGTCCCCACAAAGAGAATACAGATATAGATATATTTCTTTTTGATAGGCTTTATAAAGTTTTAATAATATATAATTATCCACATCTGTCTCCTTTCAAATTTAATACACCTTATAAATATAAAATATAAGTAGGGCCCTATCTGGGAATCTAA
>DGDR01000134.1 GCA_002385545.1 Clostridium sp. UBA3947 | reverse complement strand
TTAATCTCTTTTTCCTTTTCCTTTTGATACTGTTTAAGAGTATGTTTCTCTTCTGCTAATGCTTTCTTTGGATTAGGTATAAAATAAGCAACAATGAAAGCAAAAGTTAGAGAAAGTAAGATTATTAAAGTTTTTTTATTAGGAAACAGTGTAATACTTTTTTTATAATTAAATTTACTTAAGGTTTCTATAGTGTCCTGAATCAAAGCATTCTTATAAGGAGAATCTGAATCTTGATATTCTAAGGTCGTAGATACTCGCTCCTTTAACCCATATGAATCCACTATTTCAGCGGTTTTATGTAGTGATGGTGCAGTGATTATTGAATATGATAAAGTTGCAATGAAAGCCAAGGTAACGATGATAATCCATTTTCCATAAACATTGTATATGGGGATTATTCTGGACAGTAGATCCATTACTATACCTACTAACAAAGCAAAAATTATGCCAATTATGCAATTATTAATAGAATTTTTAATAGTTAACCTGCTTTTTATTCTTACTAGTATTATAGCAATAGTATTCTGAGGTTTTTTCAAAAGTAGCACCTCCTTCATATATGGAATTAGGTATCATGATTATACCTTTACAAGCATATGCTTTTATTTATAACTTGTAAGCCTTACCTTACGAAAACCATTTTTTCTTAGCTGGATTCAACTTTCTTGCACTAAAATAAATTAATAGACAAGATATAATCATATTAACAAGCATATTAATATGCCATAGCTGTATTCCACTCTGCTTTCCTGATAAGAACAAACCAGGGAATACCCCACCTAATCCTTCTGCAAATTGAGTAGCTAGAAGGGACACAAGGGCTATAGCAGGATTTAAATAAAATAGCCAAAAGGTACCATTGTAGCTATAGTTGGTTCTAGGTAATAAAACTAATTCAAGATAGAAAAGTGATATTAATATAGTACCAAGGAATAAAAATACAATTACTGCGTAGGAAAGTACATTGGCTGCAGTACTTTTCTTAAAAAAAGTGGAAAAGAAAATCCCTATACTACCAAAGGTTAATGCTGTAACTATATAGAATAAAAACAACTGTAATAGCTCCTTAACACCTATGGCTCCATATAAAAATATAATGGAGAATGTAGGTAAAGATGATACTACTAGTAGTAACATGTGACTTAAAGAAGCTAATAGTTTGCCTACTATAATAGAACGATGCTTCATAGTAGTTGATAAAAGTATATCTAATGTTTGCTTCTCCCTCTCCCCAGATATAGCTCCTGCAGTAAGTGCCGGTGATATCAATGTTACCAAACCAAACTGCATAACTGCCATAAAGGTATAGATTCCTATAATTACATCGGTACTAACTGTAAAAGAATACTCATCCATTGAAATTTTTGTAATAAATATAGTAAGTAGGGTTAAAACTAAATTATAGATACCAATTAGAATTGCAGCCTTCCAGCTTCTCATTTTGACTTTAAGTTCTTTCATTAAGACTGGATTTAATCTAAACTTTACTTTCTTCATGCTTAACATACTACTTCTCCTCCAAGGTGGCAGTAACTTTCATAAATATATCTTCAAGATTTCCATCTGGTTGATTGAAAGATACTACCGGAATTTTGTTCTGAATTAATATCACAAGTAATTCACTTAAGAACACATCATCACCTTTAAATGAGGCCTCTACAATATTTGAACCCTTGTTTTCTACAGATATTACATCAGGGTATTCTTGTAGTAGTCTTATAGTTTCATCGATTTTATCTAGGACTTTTATTCTAATGGTTTTTGAATGATATACCTTACTCATTATTTCCTCTACAGTACCGCTCATAACCGCTTGACCCTTTTCAATAATCACCAAGCTAGTACAAATCTCTGATAGTTCAGGAAGTATATGGGAGCTTATCATTATGGTTTTCCCCATATCTTTTAAAGTCCTTAAAATTTCCTTCATCTCTATTCTTGCCCTAGGGTCCATACCCGAAGCAGGTTCATCCAATACTAAGTAATCAGGATTATGTACTAGACTCCTAGCTAAGCAAAGCCTTTGCTTCATACCTCTTGAAAGACTATCTACATAAAAATCTCTTTTATCAGTCAAATCTACTAATTCTAAAAGATCATTACATACTTTCTTACGATTTTCACCAGTAATATTATATATAGAAGCATAAAACTCCAAATACTCTGTAACCTTCAAATCATCGTAAACACCAAAAAAATCAGGCATGTAACCAATTTTACTTTTTAAGGCTCTTGGTTTATCTACTACATTGACACCATCAATGAATACTTTTCCTGATGTTGCCGATAAGAGTCCGCAAATAATTTTCATAGTTGTTGTTTTTCCTGCACCGTTAGGGCCAACAAATCCAAAAATTTCCCCCTTAGGAATCTGAAGATTTAAATTATTCACAGCTCGAAACTTACCATAGTTTTTACACAAATTCTCTATACGTAACATTATTTCACCTTCCCCTTAACTCCAAGCTGTGGTATATCACAATTACCATCTGCCATTACTACCTTTAATCTAATTTGATTTTTCTTGTCACAATACTTACTTACATCTTCCCCACTGATATTATAGCTGCTTAACTCATCATAAAAATTAGTAATATTATTAAATATATAAAACTTAATAGGGCT
>DGDR01000165.1 GCA_002385545.1 Clostridium sp. UBA3947 | reverse complement strand
TACTTATTCCATAGATTCAGATGGGACACTAGATATGGAAATACTTGTACCAATGGACAAGTTAGTTGATTTACCATCTGAATATAGGTTAAAGTCTGTATTTAAATTGGTAAATGCAGTATATGCAAGGCATGAAGGAAATCCAGCCAATCTTCAAAATGTATACAACGAAATGCTGGCATATATTAAAGAAAAAAATTTGCAACAAATAACAACAGGGTATAATGTTACAGTTAAAGATATTACACCGGGTATGAGTATCGATGAGGTTGTTATAGATGTGTACATTGGTGTAAGTGAAAATATACTATGATATCAACTGCGAAAAGCAGTTTGATATAATAAATTGCTTTCAAAAGCTTGGTACCAAGGAGAAAGTGAGATTTGCAGATTATAGTAAAGAAAGGAGATGTAGAAATTGGAATTAGCTATTGATTTCAAATTCCCCCTGTGTTAAGATAGTTGTCGTAAGGAGTTATGTATGATATTCTCGTACAGAGGAGAGATGATTATTTATGGCAAGAGAAATTAAGAGATATAGTAAGGAAGAAATAGCTGGACATGTGGCTAGATTATTCCCACCAGAGAGTAAATCTTTAGGAGAGCTATCAATGGAAACAGGGATAAGTAAGTCAACCCTTGCAACATGGAAGAGGAAAGCAGAAAAAGAAAAAACGAATACTAAACCTAGAAGAAACCTAACCCCTAATGAAAGGTTCCTAGTAGTTATGGAGACCTATGGTTTATCAGAGATAGAATTATCAAGGTACTGCAGGGAAAAAGGATTATACTGCGAAGAAGTTAAGTCATGGATCACCGCTTGTGCTGGTGCTACTAACAAAGCAGAAGATAGAGAGGACTTAAAGGAACTAAAAGCAAGCAAAATAGCAGATGCAAAGCGGATTAAGGAACTTGAGAAGGAACTTAATAGAAAGGAGAAAGCGTTAGCTGAAGCCGCTGCTCTACTGATACTTAGAAAAAAGTTACAAGCGATCTTAGGGGAAAACGAGGAAGACTAATAAGCCTCTCTGATCGCCAAAAAGTAGTTAATTTAATTAATGAAGCAAAGGACGCCGGAGCGAGACTTTATAAATGCTGCGACATAGTTGGAATAAGCGTTAGAACCTTCCAGCGATGGTATGTTGATGGGGAAGTCAAGGAGGACAAAAGACCAACAGCGGAGCGACCAGAACCTTCAAATAAGCTCACAGAAGAAGAATATAAGAGTGTGCTTAATGTTTTAACGATGCCTGAATATGCAGATTTACCACCTTCACAGATAGTACCAGCGTTAGCTGATAAAGGCGTATATATAGCATCAGAATCAACAATGTACAGGATTTTAAGGAATGAAAAGATGCAACGGCACAGAGGCCGGTCAAAGCCCCCGGAAAGAAGAAAGTATCCACAGACTCACGTCGCTAAAGCGCCAAATGAAGTCTGGACATGGGATATAACATGGCTGCCAACATTAGTAGTAGGAATGTATTTTAAACTATATATGATTGTGGATATCTTCAGTAGAAAAATTGTGGGATGGGAAGTGTGGACAGAAGAAACTGGAGAATTAGCCTCAATACTTGTGGAAAAGTCTATAGCAAATGAAAAGATTCTGGGAAGACCTCTGGTTTTACACTCTGATAACGGTGGACCGATGCGGTCATGCACACTAAAAGCTAAGCTTGAAGCTCTAGGTGTCATGTCATCATTTTCAAGACCTAGAGTAAGTAATGACAATCCTTATTCAGAAGCTTTATTTAGAACGTGCAAATATAGGCCTGGTTATCCACAGAAGGGCTTTGCTGACATTGAAATGGCAAGAGAATGGGTGCTGAGGTTTGTGGATTGGTACAATAATAAACACTACCACAGTGGATTAAACTTCGTTACACCAAGTTCAAGACATAGTGGACAGGCAGAAAAGATAATGACAAACAGGAAAAAGGTGTATATGGCAGCTAAAATGCTGCATCCATTAAGATTTAAGAAAGGTATTAGGAAATTTGATTTACCAGAAAGAGTTTCACTAAATCCAGAAAAGGAGGTTGTCAAGGAAAATATTGGTTAAATAGTGCGAATTTTAATTACACTCGTTATACAGCATAAATTGATTGAATATTCAGAAATAAGAAAGAGATATCGAACGCTAAAATTTAATACGACAACTACCTTGACAAACAGCGAATTCAACGAATTATCAACCAATGATTTGATGTTAGTTGAAGGGGGAAATTGGGTTAGAACTGCATTTGGAGTTGTTGGAGGTATTGCAGGAGGCATTTCAGCTTTTGTAGGTACGGCAGCAGCAACTTCACCGGTACTAACTCCGCTAGGAGCAGGTATAGTAGGTGCGATTGCCACACCTGCAGGTGTAGCTACTGGTTTTGTAGCTGGTGTAGAAGTATATGATTTTATCTTTAAATAGTTTCTTTACAAGTAATTGAAAAGTATAAAAAAATTAATAGGAGTGATTTAAATGGAAAATATTTTTAATAATGAATTATTTAGTGTACTATCTTTTGATGAAATGAATGCTATTGAAGGCGGTAGTGTATGGAGAGACGTTATTGGAGTTGCAACTGGAATATCAGGAGCAGTGGGAGGTGCTATTGCTGGTGGAGTTCTTCTAGGTGGTTTAGGCGCTAAAGTAGGTGGTCCAGTTGGTGGCGTTATAGGTGCGGTTGTTGGCGTTATAGGTGGCGGAGTAGCTGGATATGTAGCCGGATATAATGCTGGTACATATGTATATGATTATTTTTCTTCAAATTAGTTTTATAATTAGTTAAATAACATATATAATTAGTTAATAATAGATTAACCTGTGAGAGTGCATCAAGAAAATCTTGATGCACTTAAATAGGTTAATTTAAACATAAAGGAGGTAATTTTAAATGGGATTACATTCAGTTTTTTTCAAAAGAAAAGATCAACGAGGAGATAAAAGTATATTTGTAAAAATTTTTGGGTCTGAAAAGACAGTACGGTTACTTCCAATTATGGTGTTATTATTATTACTGGGTTCATCTTTTGTTATTAGTTTGGAAAATTCAACTTTTAAAGGATTGATGTCAACCATTATGTTTGCTGGACTCATTGGATTTGTATCATTTTGTATATTTAAAATTTTAAAATATTTATTTGGTAAGTCAGAAAAATAGTTTTATAAGCAAAATATAGATAATTTTGGGGAGGCAAAAATGTTAAAAAATCCATTTAAAAAATATTATTGCATAAGACAACATGACATAACAGATTGTGGGGCGGCGTGTCTTGCAACAATAAG
>DGDR01000041.1:426-2699 GCA_002385545.1 Clostridium sp. UBA3947 | reverse complement strand
GTTGAAGGTGAAGGCTTTAATATAATAAAATTAGGTATACTTTACCAAGAGGATGCTATGAAAATTTTAGGCTATTTATACATGGGAATTGGACAAAAGTAAATTAAAAATAGCAATAAAAGTCGAGAAATTCCAATAGCCAATATTTTATAATAAAAGTGCCAGGAGGTGAAAAACAGTGAGGGAAAAAATTGAAGCGGTTCAACGGATGCAGGATTATATTAATAATCATTTAGGTGAAGATATATCTTTGACAAGGCTAGCGGAGGTAGCTCATTTGTCACCATGGTATTCAGCAAAAATATTCAAAGAACTAACCAAGCTTTCTCCAGGAGATTATATAAGGCGGCTAAAACTTTCAAGAGCTGCATTAAGACTAAGGGACGAACATATAAAAATAACTGATGTTGCTTTTGATATGGGCTTTCAAAGTGTGGATGGCTTTCAAAGAGCCTTTCGGAGAGAGTTTGGTTGCAATCCAAAGGAATATGCGCAAAACCCCATACCCTTATTACTGTTTAAACCTTATGGCGTAAAGTATAGTAAATTCAATAAAAGAGAGGGAACCACTATGGAAAATGTAAAAAATGTATTCATCCAAGTGATTGAAAGACCCGAAAGAAAAGTTATTATAAAAAGAGGCATTAAGGCAACGGGCTATTGGGATTACTGCGAAGAGGTTGGATGTGATGTTTGGGCAATTTTAACAAGTATAAAATCCATATTTGGAGAGCCTGTGTGTTTATGGCTACCTAAAAAGTACCGTAAGCCTAACAGCTCAGAATATGTACAAGGTGTTGAAGTATCCCTTGATTATGATGGTGAAATTCCTGAGGGCTTTGAGGTTATTGATTTACCTAAGGCAAAATACCTAATGTTTCAAGGTGAGCCCTTTGCAGAGGAGGATTATTGTGAAGCCATTGAAATGGTACAAAAGTCAATGGATAAATATGATCCATCAATTATTGGATATAGCTGGGATGAAGAAAATCCTCGAATTCAACTAGAACCAATAGGAACAAGAGGATATATTGAGATGAGGGCTATAAAATAATATTATAATTCATAAAAGGCACACAGCTAAGAAACTAACCAGAGCTGTGTGCCTTTTTTCAATTGAAAACCAATGATAACATAAAATTTATCTATAGAAAATTATTATTTCTATTAGTATAATAAATAAAAGAATAAAAATATCCGCTAAAAGTATATTTTCATATATTGAGATAAACTCTTATCTGAATATATAAGAAATAGACGATTAACAATGGCAGCCTTTGATTAACTAAATAGCGAGGTAGGAATTGTAGCATTAAGTCAGTAGGGGAATTCTGATTAAATGAACTAGATAATTGTAGTGACAAATTCGGTGGAATCACCTTAATTTAAACATATTCCAGATCTTGAAGTAATGGAGGAGTTTTCTTATCCAGAAGCAATATGTGCATCTTTATACTGAATGGCTATCAAACTTAGGCTATGAGCTGGCAGAACTGCCAGTTATAGAGTGTTATTTGGAGGAAAACCATATGGAGATTTGGATTGCTGTAATTAAGAACTAGAAAAATTGCAATGGTAGTTAGGATAAGCAAAGAAAAATATTAGGCTTGTGTAATTTGTAAAAAGGAGGATGAATTATGTTAGAAGTAGGAGCGAAAGCACCAAATTTTACTTTACCAGATCAAAATGGTAAGCTACATAGCTTGGAGGACTACAGAGGAAAGAAGGTTATTTTATATTTCTATCCAAAAGATAATACAGCAGGCTGCACTAAACAGGCTTGCAACTTCGGAGAGATGTATCCTCAGTTTCAAGAAAAGGGAGCTGTGGTTATTGGAGTAAGCAAGGACAGTGTGGCCTCTCATAAAAGGTTTGAAGAAAAATATGGACTTCCATTTATCTTGTTATCAGATACAGAGCTTACTTGTATTAAGGCCTACGACGTATGGAAGGAAAAAAAGAATTACGGTAAGGTCACTATGGGAGTAGTTCGTACTACATATCTAATAGACGAGAATGGAATTATTATAAAAGCCTTTGATAATGTTAAGGCCTCTGAGAAGCCGGAGTATTTACTGGAGGAACTATAGGGTATGAAAATTATTATATCTCCAGCTAAAAAGATGAAGGTGGATACAGATGCCTTCGATGTTACTGGACTACCGGAGCTTATCCATCAAACTTCTATTTTGATGGATAAGATTCAGTCCTTGTCATACTCAGAGGCAAAGGCCTTGTGGCAATGCAATGATAAGATAGCAGCTGTCTCTTAT
>DGDR01000041.1:0-227 GCA_002385545.1 Clostridium sp. UBA3947 | reverse complement strand
CAGGATTCTATGGTATATTAAGGCCTTTTGATGGAGTAACGGCCTATCGATTAGAAATGCAAGCTAAGCTTTCGGTTAATGGTTATAAGGACTTATATGAATTTTGGGGAGACTCCCTATATAAGAAGCTAGTGGAGGAGGATAGGACAATCATTAATTTGGCTTCAAAGGAATACTCCCAATGCATAGAAAAGTATATAACCTGTCTCTTATACACATCTCCGAGA
>DGDR01000018.1 GCA_002385545.1 Clostridium sp. UBA3947 | reverse complement strand
ATTTTTTTATCAATAGCTTTATCGTTAATAGTTATAGAATTTGTCACAGGAGGTTCTGTCTGGTTGGAAATAAGAAACACTTTCAATCTTGCAAGTAGATACAATAGTGTTTCTACCCAGTGCAACTATTCCAAAATCTGCAGCGGTAACTACATTCGAAGGCAAGGTAGTTCCGCCAGCTATAATACTAACTATTTTATTTTCACGGGCTGCAGTAATTAGTGAATTTCTAATAGCAGACTCGCATTTATAAGCCTTAGTAGTAAATATTTCAGGACAAGGCTTTAGAAAATTAAATCTGAAAAGGCCATTTGCATCAAAGAAGGACTTGTTACAGTTATCAAGAAGAGTTACAGCTGCAATTTTACAAATATTAATATTAGTTGTTACATTTCTACAGTCATCTGTTAATTTTAATATGCAGGCCTCTTCATAGGTTGGATATAAAGTAACAGGAGTTCCTATAGCATAGCCACCATTTTCATAATTAACTAATAGTTTAGAAGTTGGAAACATACATATAATTTGCTTTAAAATATGAGAAATTTGAGCTAAACATATACAATCAAAGGATTCTCCTAAGTCTCCTTTTTCACCCTTAGGACCTCTAGGACCGGGATCTCCTTTTTCTCCTTTAGGGCCTCTAGGACCGGGGTCACCTTTTTCCCCTTTAGGACCGGGGTCACCTTTGGGGCCTTGGGGACCTCTAGGGCCAGGTAAACCACAAACAGTTACACAATGGTGCTTTACTCTTTCATCTCCTTGGCAAGGATTATTTTCTATATTGTTCTCTAAATTGCTGTCAATATACATATTGTCATAGTAATTTGGTGTTTCTCTATAATTATTATCATTTAAGAAATAATTATCATTTGCTGAACTCATATATTAACCCCCTTAGTAATCATTTTTAGTTCTTAAGGTTGTGTATCATTTTCTCATCAAGCTTAGTATTTTTTATTACCTAATTTATTTTATTCTAATATTGTTAAATTGGTTACAATTAGGATAAATACTGCTATTTAATGTTATAACGTGTCATTGAATGCTAGAAGTGGTTATAAGCATAAGGTGATTGTTAAGTTAGTAATGGTTTAGATTTAACAAGGGAGATTAATAGAGAATATATAGTTGACATTGCATAAGTACTATAATAATATAAATGTGGTTTATATAAAAACTTTATAATATTCTTCTTTGTATAAAAGAACTTAAGCTTTGCCACCGGGTAAAGATTTTAAGGTGTTCAAAACATTCCGTTAGGTCTTAGAAGGGATGTTGGGAACATCTTTTTATTTTAATAGGGGGATTATCATGGAGAGAAGTATTTTTAAGACTTTTACTAGGTATGTAAGCTTGAATATTTTAGGTATGCTTGGACTATCTTGTTATATTCTTGCAGACACATTTTTTGTATCAAAGGCATTGGGGTCAAGAGGTCTTGCTGCTCTTAACTTTTCTATATCTATATACAGTATCATACATGGTCTAGGTTTGATGATAGGTATAGGTGGTGCCACAAGATTCAGTATTTTAAAATCCCAAAAGAAGGGGTATAAGGCTAATATAGTATATACTAATTGTGTAAAGATAGGGCTACTAATAGGAGCTTTACTAGCTATTACTGGTGCTTTTGGTTCCGAATTTTTGGCTGGTGTTTTAGGTGCAGACAGCTCTACTTTAACTATGTCAAAAACATATTTAACTACTATACTATGCTTTGCACCGTTTTTTATTATGAATAACATCCTTATTGCTTTTGTTCGCAATGACAATAATCCTAATTTATCAATGATAGCAATGCTTACAGGAAGCTTTTCTAATATTGTTTTAGATTATATATTTATGTTTCCACTTAAGATGGGAATTTTCGGTGCTGCTTTTGCTACAGGTTTGGCGCCAATAATAAGCATGGGGATATTGACCCTTCATTTTACAAGGGGGAAAAATAATTTCAGGTATATAAAAAGTAAGATAAGTAACTCTAGTATAATAGATATTTTTAGATTAGGTTTATCATCATTTATTACTGAGGTGTCTTCAGCGGTATCTCTTATAACCTTCAACCTCCTTATATTAAGGTTTGAAGGTAACATAGGAGTGGCTTCTTATGGAATTGTTGCAAATATTGCACTAGTAGGAGCTTCTGTATTTACAGGCATAGCTCAAGGAATACAACCTCTACTAAGTAAAGCTTATGGATTGAAGGATTCCTTGTTAATAAAAAAGGTAATGAAATATGCTTTAAAAACTTCTATTGTGATAGCACTTTTCGTATATTTAGTTTTGTTTTTAAATACAGATTTTATTGTAGGAGTATTTAACAGCGAAAAAAACATGGATATATCACAGATTGCAAAGAGGGGACTTAGGATTTATTTTTTAGGATTTTTATTTGCAGGTATAAATATTTGCATGACAATGTATTTAAGTGCTACGGAGAAGGCTAGAACGGCCTTTATAGTATCATTAGCAAGAGGATGTATTATAATAGTTCCCTTAGTATTTCTATTGAGTAGCTTGCTAAAAATGACAGGTGTTTGGTTAGCCTTTGTCTTAACAGAATTTATAGTAACTATAATGACATTAATTATAGCAGGTCCAAAAAAGGAAGCAAGAAACATAGATAAAAAAAGTATTAGTGAGCTAGTTAGTTAAATTAGCTCTATTTGAAAATAAAAATTACTATAGGATTTTACCTATAGTAATTTTTTATAATAAGTATTTTTATATTTTAGGTAGTTTTATATAAACCATAAGCACGTTTTATATCTTGAATAAAGATGATTCCATTGCCTGGTTCATCAATGTTAAGCTCATTTCTAATAGAATTAGCTATGGCCTCAGTTAAGCTCTCTTCGGATATAATTAGAGCAATTTCCTTTTCCGGTTCTATTTCCATAGAGAATATTTTGCTAGTTTCATGAATACCAGAACCTCTTCCATGTAAAATAGTTCCACCTTTTGAGCCAGCTTTAGTTGCTGCTTCAATAACTGCTTCAGCTTTACCTCTGTCAACTATAACAGTAATAAGATTATACATAGAATTTTCTGCACCTCTGCTTTCTATATTCATTTTGTGCATATAACTTTTAGTTCCAAACAAACGCATGATAGAAGTACTAAAAATTATGCCGTGATGGGGTTTGCAGAACTTGAATTTTGTATTTAATTCTTCTAATACAGTATCAGCTGTACTGGATACTGTGGCCATTAGAATTATTTCTTTACGGCTTTCAGCTAAATCTAAGAACTCTAGCAAGGAATTTTTGATTGTACCTTTCCCTAAAAGAATAGTACTACCTTTAATGCCATGGTCTTTAGCGTGCTTTACTATTTTGCTTGCCATTCCATAGTTAACAATAACACAGAGCAATTCAAGTTCATCGACTTCAGGATTATTTACCATTTTCTTGAACACCCTCCTTTTTAGACTTTATCTTAAATATAAACCCCAATATTTGTAAGGTGATTATTGGAGTGAGGGCTACCATAGAAATCATTCCAAAACCATCCTTTAATACACTTGCTCCTTCAATAGCTTCTGCTGCTCCTTGAGTGAAAGCCAATATAAAGGTTGCAGTCATGGGCCCTGTAGCAACTCCTCCTGCATCAAATGCAATCCCTACAAAGAGTTTTGGTACAAAATAGCTCATAGCAATGGAGATTATATATCCTGGTAATAAATAATGCCATAATTGAATTTCTGGTACTATTATTCTTATCATGGATAGAGAAATTGCAAAGCCAACACCAATACATAGAGGAATTAGTACCGCAGTTCTTTTAACATAGCCGCTAGTTACATCTTCAATTTGATGTGTTAATACATATACTGCAGGCTCAGCTAGCATGGTTACAACACCAAGAATAAATCCTATTACTATAATATACCATTTGCTGTTTGCGGTTGCAAGCTTGTATCCTACTATACTTCCTACTTCCATAAAGCCAGCATTCACACCTAGTAGGAATATAAATAGTCCTAAAAAGGTATATATAAATCCTTTTAATATTTTAACAAAGGACTTTTTGCTTAATTTAAAGGATACATATTGTCCTATTATAAAAATTAATACCAAGGGCAAAAGGGCGATAAAGCTTTCTTTTAATACTGGACGAAGCTGCTGTATAAAAGGTAGCATAATAGAATTAGTTTGTGATACATCAAAGTCTAGGCTACCAGAAAAATCGCTGGTTCCTGAAATTATATTTAAAAGCATAACAGAAATTATGGCACCTACTGATGCTATAGCAACTAAACCAAAGCTGTCCTTTTCTGAAGACTTACTATCCTTCTTTAGGTTAGAAATACCTAGTGAAAGAGAAAGAATAAAGGGTACGGCAAGAACACCAGTGGTGGCACCTGAAGCGTCAAAGGCTATTGCTTGGAATTCAGCTGAAGTAAAGAAAGCTAAAATTAAAATAATGAAATATAAGACTGTTAAGGTTTTATAAAGGGGTATATTATAAACCACTCTTATAAAACCAAAGGCAATTAGCATTGCTAAGCCTATGGAAACCACTATCAGAATGCTACTGCTAGATATTTGCCCTAATGTAACGGTTGCCACTTGATTAGCTAGCACTAGAAGACCTGGTTCAGCGATAGATATAAAGAAGCCAAGAATCAAACCAGAAGCAATTAGTATCCACAGTTTATTGGACTTGGTAATACTGGATCCTAAATTGGTACCTAGAGGTGTAACACCTAAATCCACACCAATTAAGAAAAAGGTCAAACCAAATACAATTAACACCGCACCTAAAATAAACCTAATGATTAGGGGCGTTGCTAGAGGAGATATGGTAAAGTGTAAAAGTAAGACAATTATAGTAATCGGAAGCACCGATGTCAAAACTTCTTTTAATTTCTCGGTAAATATATTCATGTCATTACGTCCTTTCTAATCAAAATTAAATTTGGATAGACATTAAGAAAGTCCTTATATTTATTCCCTTCAAAATAACTGGTAAGTAATTTTATTATTCGTTGTCTTACATCTAATAGTAATACTATTAATATAACCAAAGATGCTAGACTTAGTTCAAATCTAATAAAATTAAACCAGGATGAATTTATATTTGGGAAAATACTACATTGGAAATCAAGCTGCTGCTTTGGCAATAATATTATAGGTGTAGAACTCTTTTTGACTTTTAATGCTGTAATATTAGGTATTTTATCCCTTGTAGCCGATTGGTAAAAGTTTACCTTATATAAATTTATTGTTTTAAAAGTAAGAAATATGAGTAATAAAATGGGAATTACTTTTTTATTGACGAATGTACTCATAGGAATCCCTCCTTTAAATTTTCTTCATTTTTATCCAAAAAATCCAATGAGGGACTGTTTATCCAAACTGATATATATTATATATGAGTTTCTTTGAAAATCGAAAGGAATCGTAGTTTTATGATAACGTAGAAGCTAGTCCATGTCAATAAATATTAGCAGTTAAATATAGAAAATACGCTATATGATATCGTTTATAATAGAAAAATTATCATTTTAACTCTTACAATTGTATTCTTTAGACTTTAATAATATTATATTATTGACAATAGTGTATGATATACAGTATATTAAAATTGAGGTGATAATAATGGATTCTATGGATGAGCTTATTAGTTCCCTAGCTGTTGAGCTAAAAAGAGGTACCTTAGTGCTTATGGTATTAAGTCAGCTTCATAGTCAAGAATATGGATATTCTCTTGTTCAAAAGTTAGAGAATAAGAAGGTCCCCATTGAAGCAGGAACCCTTTACCCCTTATTACGACGTTTAGAAAAACAAGAGCTTCTTATAAGCCAATGGGATACTAGTGAAAGCAGACCCCGTAAATTCTATATTTTAAGTGAAAAGGGCAAGGAAGTATATAGGCAACTAAAAAAAGAATGGAGAGCTATTTCTAAACACTTGGAGGAGCTAATAAAGGAGGATGGAGAAAATGAGTTTAATTGAACGTTATTTGGAGGCAGTAAAAAGATATCTGCCTGAAGGAATCCGTGAGGATGTAGGGATAGAGCTTCAGGCCAACATTGAAGATATGCTACCTGATAATTATACAGAGAAGGATGTATATCAAGTACTAATTAAACTTGGTAGTCCAAGAATACTAGCCAATGAATATAATCCACAGAAAAGATATTTAATTGGTCCTACATATTATGATAAATATATTTCTGTGCTAAAAAAGGTAATAGGTATATGTGTCTTTGTGTCTTTATCTATAGCCTTTTTAGGTTGGATAATAGAACCATCTATTCATTGGTATGGGATAAGTAATATAGGAAAGCTGATAGGGAGTATGATTGCTTCCAGTATAACTGGAGCATTACAGGGAGCCTTCTGGGTTACATTACTATTTTCCTTAATAGAAAGAAGTGAAATAGAAGTAGGTTATATTCCAAGACAGAATAAAGAATGGACACCTGATGACCTCCCAGAGTTAGGAAATAATGAAAAAAAGAAAATTTCTCGTAGAAATACTGTAATTTCAATGTTTTTGACAATCCTCTTTACTGCAATAATTTATTTTTATCCTCAATTAATTGCCTTTTATTCACTTGGAGAAAATAATAATGTTATAGTTACTCCTTTATTTAATTTACAAAGGTTACAAGGATATATACCTTTTATTTTAATACTGGCTGCTTTACAGTTTGTAATCTTTGTATGGAAGTATATCGTGGAAAGTTGGAATAAGTCATTATCAATAGCAAATGCAGCTTATAATTTTGCTGTATGCACTTTAGTTGTAGTAATGTTGTGTGACAAGCTCCTTATAAATGAAGAAATCATATCAACATTGGCTACTTACACAAAAGCTTCTATATTTACTTTTTCAAAGGAGTTAATAAACGTTAAATGGATACTTGGTGTGGTTTTAATAGGAATTTATCTTTTAGATAGTATAAGATCCCTTGTAAAGGGAGTAAGATAAAACTAATGTGTTTAGTTTTGGGAAATTATAGCTATAACTTAGATATATCTATTAATAGTAATATAAAAGTGGACTAATGTGAGGTGTTTGCTTGTGAGAACCTTAATTATATATAATTCTACCTACAAAAATAATACGGAAAAAATTGCTGAGATATTTGCGGAAAAAACAGGAGCAGACTTATTAAAAATACAGAATATTGATAATATAGATATAGAAAAATATGATTTAATTGGCTTTGGGTCTGGTGTATATAAGGAGAGTATGTCACCAAAGATATTTAACTTAGTTAATAAGCTAAATTTGAAAGATAAAAATACTTTTGTATTTTCTACTAGTGGAATAGGATTGAAATTTTATAACAATAAACTAATCAAGCTACTTAAATCAAAGGGAGCTATAAACAAAGGAAGCTTTGCCTGTAAGGGGAACTTTAAGGCAAGTGAATTTTCTAATATAAAGCTTTTTGATTTGTTTGGAAGGCTATCCCAGGGGCATCCAAATGATAAAGATTATAGGAAAGCAGAAAGGTTTATTGATAAGGTGACTAAAAAAATCAATTGTAACTATTAATTTAAAAGGGACTGTTGTGCAGGAACTGATTTATTAATTCTTGTATAACAGTTCTATTTATATAAAATTATCAGAATTTGTAGACCCTGTTGACAATTTCGCGAAAGGGATAATATTATTAATATAAGGTAAAAAATGTAAAAGTTGTTTTAAGAAAGGATTATTATATATTAAGTTTCAGTGGAGGAAAATAAATAATG
>DGDR01000161.1 GCA_002385545.1 Clostridium sp. UBA3947 | reverse complement strand
GGGATGATTTCTTTTAATTTTTTTGAACAAAAATTTCTTTAATTTCAATGCCTTTCGGCATTACTTGCCGAATCCAAGATAATTTTAAATCTATCGACGGCGAGATTCGATAGATTCATTTTTACAATATTTGCAGATTATTTATTATACGACATATTTCACTTTTATAGTTACCTTATCCTCAGTTGATAATGGCTATCAATAAATCAAACAATTCCATCTCTTCTTTATGCATAAATATACCATTTTATGTAAGTCACAACTTGTGGATACATCTGGGTATAAATGTAAATCTATCAACGGCACATAAACATATTAAAAAGACATCAAAAATAAGAAAGCTGTATATTCCATTTATATATGGATATACAGCTTTTTATAACTATCTAATTAAAAAATATTAAACATTAATTTCAACTTTTTCACCTAAATACTGTTGATTATCCTTCAATATAGGATTAACAACATTTTCTAAGAAATCTTTAACTTGGCCTGGAGCTCTACCAACAAATTTAATTGGGTTAACAATATGTAAAATTTCTTCTCTTGTCATTTTAAAAATAGGATCTGCAATAATTCTTTCAATTAAGTCATTATTTAGGCCTTCTTCCTTAACTCGCTTTGCAGCAGCCATGGAGTGTACTCTTATACGTTCGTGTACCTCTTGTCTATCAGCACCTCTTTT
This sequence comes from Clostridium sp. UBA3947, assembly GCA_002385545.1. Lineage (GTDB taxonomy): Bacteria > Bacillota > Clostridia > Clostridiales > Clostridiaceae > Clostridium_AU. The sequence continues at coordinate 6,007 of DGDR01000161.1, read as the reverse complement.
TACAGCCTCCATCATTATATTTTCAGTAGCCATAAATGGCAGCTCATTTTTTACGTGGGCCTCAATTACTTTTTCGTACACAACTAAATTCTCGCTAACATTAAGATACAAATTTAATACTCCATCTAAAGCTAAGAAAGCTTCTGCTACTGCTATTCGTTTATTTGCTGAATCATCTAAAGTTCTTTCAAACCATTGTGTAGAAGCTGTTATGGCAGGATTTAAAGCGTCAACAATTACATACCTAGCTAGAGCACCAATTCTTTCTGAACGCATAGGATTTCTCTTATAGGCCATAGCGGAAGAACCTACCTGATTCTTCTCAAAAGGCTCCTCAATTTCCTTCATATTTTGTAGAATTCTTATATCATTACTGAACTTATATGCACTTTGAGCAATTTCTGATAATGTATTTAAAACAATAGAATCTATTTTTCTTGTATAAGTTTGGCCGGTAATAGGGAAAGTTTCGCTAAAGCCCATTTTTTCAGCTACAAGCTTATCTAATCTTTTCACTTTTTCTTCATCGTCATTAAACAAATTCATAAAGCTAGCTTGCGTTCCAGTGGTGCCTTTAACACCTCTCATCTTAATATTTTGGATAACAAAATCTAAATTCTCTAGGTCAATTACTAGATCCTGAATCCATAAGCAGGCCCTCTTACCAACAGTAGTAAGCTGAGCAGGCTGGAGATGTGTAAATCCAAGAGTTGGCATATCCTTGTATTTATCAGCAAACTTAGATAAGGCTTCTATAATGCAAATGATCTTCTTTTTAATTAATAGAAGTGCTTCTTTCATAATAATCAGATCAGTATTGTCACCTACGTAGCAACTAGTTGCACCTAAATGAATAATTCCCTTAGCATTAGGGCACTGAAGTCCGTATGCATAAACATGACTCATAACATCATGTCTTATGTCTTTTTCTTTTCTTTCAGCATCTTCATAATTTATATTTGTAATATTGCTTCGAAGTTCTTCAATCTGCTCATCGGTAATATTCAAACCTAGTTCCTTTTCACTTTCTGCTAAAGCCACCCATAACTTTCTCCAAGTTTGAAACTTCTTATCATCGGAAAATAAATAGCTCATTTCCTTTGAAGAATACCTTGAATTAAGGGGTGAATTATACAAGTTTCTCATCCTTTGCCTCCGTTCTTTGTTTAAATAATTTATTTCATACCATAGATTTTACCATATAAAAAAGAGGGTAACAATATCCCTCTTTATTCTTCTAATGAATTAATTAATTTAACTAACTCTTCAACGGCATGAGCTTCGTCGTCACCAGAGGCTGTTATAGTTATTTTAGAATTTTTTGATACTCCTAAGGATAACACACCTATTAAGCTCTTAACATTTGCTTTTTTATTGTTATGTTCAATTGTTATGTCCGACTTAAATGAAGACGCCTTTTTTACTAATAATGTTGCAGGTCTTGCATGTAATCCAGTAGAACTTTTCACTATTACTTCTCTAGAAATCATTTTTTTCATCCTCCTATTTTAAAACTACAGTCATAAATACTTCATTTGCCTTTGTAATCTTATAATTTATGTCAATACTCTCGATTATCTCTGAATTTGTTATAACAAGTGGAGTTATTGTAGAAGCTTGTCTTTCTACAAACTCTCTATCAAAGAATAGAATTTTATCTCCTGCTTTCACTTTGTCACCAATTTTTACATAAGAAGCAAATCCTTTACCTTCAAGTTTTACAGAATCTATACCGACATGTATCAATATTTGTAACCCTTCTTCTGTTTTAATACCAATTGCATGTTTAGCATCATAAACAAGAACAATTTCACCATCTACTGGAGAATATACAAAGTTATCGTTTGGTTTAATAGCTGCTCCTTCACCCATAATCTTTTTATTAAACAAATAATCATTTACTTCTGTTAATCCTACAACTTCTCCTGAAATAGGTAAAACAAGATCAATTTTCTTATTCATTTATGAATCACCCTCTGTTTCCAATTTATAATACTATAATTAATATACCATGAATTCTTGGAATTTTAAATATTATATTCACATAATCTGATGTATATATTATAAATATCTCTTATCTTAAGCTGGAAACAAACTCTTCTAAACGACATAGGCCCTTTTCAATATTTTCCATAGAAGTTGCATAAGATAGTCTTATGTAATTATCATCTCCAAAAGCAACGCCGGGTATCACTGCTATCAAACTCTTTTCTAATAGAAGATTAGCTAAATTTAAAGAGTTTCCTATAATTTCGCCGTCAACTTTTTTGCTAAGGATTTCCTTTATATTAACCATTACATAAAAAGCACCTGATGGCTTTACGCAGCTAATTCCTTTTATACTGTTAATTTTATCCACCATATAATCACGTCTCAATTTGAATTGTTCTATCATATAATTAACCCTATCTTGAGGACCGGTTAAGGCTTCTAAAGCTGCATATTGACACATTGTAGCTGGATTAGATGTAGTATGGCTCTGTATACTTGACATTACTTTAATTAAATCCTGTGGTCCAGCTGCATAACCAATTCTCCAGCCAGTCATAGAATAGGTTTTAGAAAGCCCATTAACTAGAACAGTTCTATTGTAAGCATCTTCACTAATGGAAGCGATACTTACATGCTCTTCTTCATCATATATCAGCTTTTCATAAATCTCATCAGAAATTATAATTAAGTTATGAACTTTTGCAAATTCAGCAACGACTCTCAAATCCTCATAATTATATACAGTACCAGTAGGGTTATTAGGGCTGTTAATTAATATTGCTTTTGTATTTTTAGTGATAACCTTCTCTAATTCACTTATTTCATATTTAAAATGATTTTCTGCTTTAGTATTTACAAATACCGGTACTCCGCCATATAGTTTAATCAGCTCTGGGTAAGATACCCAATAAGGAACTGGTACTATAACCTCATCACCAGGATTTAAAATTGCTTGAAATATATTTGATAGGCATTGCTTTGCACCAGTAGATACTATAATTTGAGAAGGATTATATGTAAGCTTGTTATCTTCATACAACTTTTTACAAATAGCCTCTTTTAACTGCAAAATACCTGATGCAGGCGTGTACTTAGTTAATCCCTGTTTCATAGCTTCAATTGCTGCTTCTATGATATTATCAGGTGTATTAAAATCTGGTTCTCCAGCACTAAAGCTCACAACATCTTTGCCCATTTCTTTTGCAGCTTTAGCTTTTGCCGTTATTTCCAAAGTTAATGATGGTTCCAATTGCAAGGATAAGTTAGAAAATTTCATTATATACTCCTCCATTTTTAGAATAATATTTGAATAGTTTATTAGTTAAATTGTAATCTAAACCTATCGAACCTATTCTAATATCAGATTTTGAATCGCCCCCATGGTAATCACTCCCCCCAGTAATAACTAGCTTATACTTTTTCGCCATATTATAAAATCGGTTAACAGCATCACTATTATGGGAAGGATGGTATACCTCTAAACCATTTAAGCCATATACTTTAAGTTCTTTTATAAATTTTTCTATATTTATATTTTTATATATTTCTCCAGGATGAGCCAAAACAGGAATTCCACCACTTTGTTTGATAAGACCTAAGGCTTCTTTATAATTTAATTTGAATCGCTCAATATAAGCTGGTCTATCTTTGGCCAAATAGAGATAAAAGGCTTCCTTCATTGAGTTCACGTAGCCTTTCTCTTGAAGAACCCTCGCAATATGTGGCCTTCCTAAAGATACATATTTATTAACATCTAAATCCTCCACAGAAATATCGATGTTCAAGCTCCTTAATTTATCGATAATACTACTTATCCTATCAATTCTTGCATTTTGAATAGTTCTTAATTGATTATTCAAAGCAGTATTATTAATATCAATAAAATATCCTAAAATGTGAATTTCATACCCGCAATATTCACTACTAAGTTCAATGCCAGTAATAATTTTTATCGATGTATCTATAGCCATTAATTCTCGTTGTGAAGATATAGAATCATGGTCAGTTATTGATATACACTGAATGTTACTATCTTCAGCTATGCGTATAATTTCTTTAGGGGATAAGTTGCCATCAGAGTAACTTGAATGTATGTGCAAATCCGAACAAATCATGGCGAACACCTGTTTCTGTTTTCTTAAAAGTTTATATTCAAAATATATCACTTAAAAAATCTATTGTAAATACGTTTTATAGGATTTACATTAGTCTATATACTTAATTAGGCTTTATTCACATTGGTGCTTTCTCTTGGCTCCAATATAAATTTCATAGCAGTTCTCTCATTGCCATCAATAATAACATCTACAAAGGCAGGAATGCATATTAAATTGATTCCACTAGGTGCTAAAAAACCTCTAGCTATAGCTATAGCTTTAACTGCTTGATTAATAGCAGCCGCTCCAATAGCCTGAATTTCTGCAGTTCCTTTTTCTCTAATTACTGCAGCTATTGCACCAGCCACTGAATTTGGTGCGGATTTTGCCGAAACTTTTAGTACTTCCATAAATCATACCTCCTTAATAATTCTAATAGAAGTTTACTATAATAATTAAGTTCTACAAGCAAATAGAAAACTCCTTTTTAACTTTGATTTTTTTACAAAGTTAAAAGGAGTCTTTCTTTCAACACTAATTAAAAATTATTTAGCATAATCAATAGCTCGTGTTTCACGAATAACATTAACTTTAATTTGACCAGGATATTCTAGTTCTTCTTCTATCTTTTTAACTAACTTTCTTGACATTTCGATTATCCCGGCATCATCAATTAGATCTGGTTTAACCATAATTCTTACTTCTCTACCTGCTTGAATCGCAAATGACTTTTCTACGCCTTCATATGAATTTGCAATTTCCTCTAATTTCTCTAATCTCTTAATGTATGCTTCAAGAGTTTCTCGTCTAGCTCCAGGTCTAGCAGCTGATATAGCATCTGCCGCCTGAACAAGGACAGCTTCTAAAGACTGCATTTCTATGTCGCCATGGTGGGCACCTATAGCATTAACAATAATAGGTGATTCATGATATTTTTTAGCTAATTCTGCACCTATTAACGCATGAGGACCTTCAACTTCATGATCTACAGCTTTACCAATATCATGAAGTAATCCTGCTCTTTTAGCTATGGTTGGATCTAAACCTAATTCGCTAGCCATAAGACCAGCCAGATAAGCAACCTCTAGAGAATGTTTAAGTACATTTTGACCATAACTAGTTCTGTACTTTAATCGGCCAAGCAGCTTGATTAACTCTTGATGTAATCCATGTACACCAGTTTCAAAAGTTGCTTGTTCACCTTCCTCTTTAATGTTGTTTTCAACTTCTTTCTTTGCTCTATCCACCATCTCTTCTATTCTAGCTGGATGAATTCTACCATCGATAATTAACTTTTCTAGAGCAATTTTAGCAACTTCTCGTCTAATTGGATCAAAACTTGAAAGAATAACTGCTTCCGGAGTATCATCAATTATTAAATCAACACCAGTTAAGGTTTCTAGAGTTCTAATATTTCTACCCTCTCTACCGATAATTCTTCCCTTCATTTCATCATTGGGTAAGGCTACTACATGAACTGTGGACTCAGAAACATGGTCTGCAGCACATCTCTGTATTGCAGTAGTAATTATTTCTCTAGCCCTTTTTTCGCTTTCTTCTTTTGTTTTAGTTTCGAACTCCTTAATCATCATTGCGTAATCATGCTTTAATTCTGCGCTTAACTGTTCTAACAGAAGATTTTTTGCATCTTCTGAAGTCATGCCAGCAATACGCTCTAACTCTTCTCGTTGCTTTTCATAAAGCTGTTGAACACTTTCCTCTAGTTGTTGCACTTCTTGCAGTTTCTTGTTAATGCTTTCATCCTTCTTTTCAAGCATGTCGCTTTTTTTGTCTAAAGACTCTTCTCTTTGAAGCACTCTTCTTTCCATTCTTTGTAATTCATTTCGTCTTTCTCTAGACTCTCGTTCAAAGTCACTTCTCAACTTATGAACTTCTTCTTTAGCTTCAAGTATAGCTTC
>DGDR01000207.1 GCA_002385545.1 Clostridium sp. UBA3947 | reverse complement strand
TACACTAATATACTAACACCAAATGGTATAGTATTACATAAGTTAATATCAGAAAACTTTATAAAATGGGATGATTAACATGAAATATTCTATATATAAGGTTAACTGTAATAATTATAGTGATGTAACTGATTCTAAGATTTATCATTATTTAAGTGTTGTAGCTAGTAAGCTAGAAGATTTATTTTCTTATGAAATAAGACACAGTATTGCAATAGATAGATTGATGCAAACTATTAATAGGGAAGGTAATGATGTTGAGATTCGAATAATAAGCTTGATAAAAAGAGATGAGGCTAGCAAAATGTTTGCTCTGTCCTCAGATAGAAAAAGAATATTATATACTCCCCAGAGAGCTGATGAGAAAAGATTATATAAGCATGAAGCAGAATTAATATTGGAATTTAGAAAAGATGGGCAAAGGACTATAAGAAAATATCAACTTAAAGGAAAATACCTAAATATGCATATCGATTATAAATCAAGCACTGCTTACATTGGAAATGACATAAGGACATTAAAGTATGTTGTTGCAAATCAAGAGTTGATGAATGTTAGGCTCCTTGATGATATAAACAGTTATAATGAAAAATTAAAGCTGTGCGAAAGAAAGCTTAATATAGATCTAAATAAACATAAGCTTCAAGTAGATAGTATAACTATAGTAGATAGTGAGGTTCGTATAAGTAATGGAGTTCTGAATTGTTCCAGTAAACTATGTAAGTGGAGATTAAAAAATAATGTGTATAATTTTATTTGGATTTATAAGTCAAAAAAATATACTAGTCTAGAGCTTGATGCTGTGTTTATTAGGGAGGAAATTGTTGATTTCTTTAGTTGTAAGGAGGAAGAAAAGGCTGCCTGTTTAATTGGCTGTGCTTCAGTTAAAGGTAAGAAGCAGGTAGATAAAATTGCACTTAAAAACTGTATTTTTAAACTGAAAGATATGAATAGAAATTGTGAAACATATATATTGAATTCTAATGCAACTGAAAATCTTATTATGAAAAATGATTTTTATGATTCTAATAGGGTTTTAAAATTCCAGGGTGGGCAGCTATCTGTCCAGGTCCTTTTATTAAGGAATTCTTTTAATAATCAATCAACAATGGAGAGAAACATATTAACAGTAATACCTAGTAAAGATAGGGGAAAAATTATAATAAATGAAGTTGAGATTAAATCTACCATGAATATGGAATTGCTTAGGCTGAAAGCTGTTGAAGTAGGGGAAGCTTTGCTTTCCTTAAAGAAAGGGAGTTGGGGAAATAATTTTAAAGCTGGTTGCACCATAGATATATTTGGTGATGAAAGGGGAACTTTGCATAAATGCTTAAAATTCGAAGAAGACAAATGGTGCGAGAAGCTTCCGCCGAGGCTTTTGCCAGATAGAGTTAATAATGATATGCAGCATTATATTTCTATAAGCTTTAGACCTCAAAAGGTTTGGTCAGACAATATAACAAAGATTATAGTGTTAAATAGCAGGGGAAGAGTTTTGAATAAAGATCAATATCATGTAGATGGGATTAGAGGGATTATAACAATATATAATGTGTCTTATGATAAGACAGGAAAGCCATCTTTTGAAGGTTTATTGGAGCCGGGGCTTAATTATATTATGGTTAAAGCTAAGGATTTTGAGGATAACTGGCTATGTCAAGTTATAAGGCCTATTCAAGTTATTGAGGTGAAAAATGGTATAGGAAAGGTTGTTACCAAAATACTTGATAAAGGATTATATAAATTGAAGGCTGCAGTTATTTCCAATGGGAAGAAAATTGAGATAGAAAGTCCAGTAAATATAAAAATAAGATGATTAATCCAAGGATAGGTAGGACTAATCGTCTGATTCAAATATTTCAATTTCATAGAAACCGTCCGGCACAGGAGTTCCATCAATAGTTATAAGGTAAACAAAAAAGTCAATATACTCACCTCGGTTGTAAGTATACTTGGAAGAATATAAAGAGCTACAATTCTGATTTATAGGCCTACTTACAACAAAGGTATTGCTTTTTAAATTAACTGGAACACCGTTAATTTTATCAAGTGTAATTTGATATTTACCTTGAGCATTTCTTGGAATTAAAAAATTTGTTTTTGCGAAACCTTCACACAGTGATAGTGAAAAGTCTATTTTATATCTGTAGGATTGAAATGAGTTGCTAAATATTTGTATATAAAGAACATCTGTATATTTAAAAGGCTTATATGGAACTATGCTATACATTGCTCGCTTTCTATTTTCATAGTAAATATCAAAATTTCTAAAGGGTATTTCATTTAGTAAAATATATAAATCATCTATTGTTAGTACAGGTGTATTGGGATCTATAAAGAAAGTTATTTTATTCAAAGAAATAGATTCTATTGAAAGAGTATATATTTTTCTATCCATGATATTCATCCTTTTTATAGTATTTGATTTTTAGGTTTCATTAACTTAATGAAAGGGATAAGTAAAAAATTTATATATAGAACTGGGCTGTATAACTATAGCCCAGTTTAATTTATATTAACTTTCTAGACGAGCATAGAAGGATACTTCGTTATTACCTATAAGAGGCGTATCGTTAGCATCTTTTAAGGTTACTATAACATTAACATCCAATCCAGTTACAGGATCTGGTATGATTTGTGCAAGATATGGTTTTGCAAAGGTTACAGCGATACTACTATTAGTAGAATCAGGTGGATTGTTAAAGTCATAAGCTTCAGCTGATTGTTTATTAAGTGTAACTCCATCAGCAGAATCTAATACGAAGTAGTATTTGCCTGGAGTAGATACATTATAGAAATAGGTTGCGCTACCTGCTGCATCGAAAGTTTGTGAAAAATCTACGAATAGCTTATCAGACTTATCATTGGACTTTTCTACATATGCTACAAGGTAGGTGCTTACGTCTAATTCAGCTGTATCATCAAATACTACAGTATAGTTTCCATTAGCGGCATCTGTGGTATCTAAATCCCAATCAGCGTCAGCTATTGGGCTGCTGCTAGATAGTTTAAAATCAGCCTTAACTAAGTCGTTAACATTGGAACTATCAGAAGTAAGCTTTACATTGTAAACTACACTCTTTATTTTATTATTTGGGTCTGTGGATAAAGGGTTTACTGATACAAGAGTCAATAAATAATAGTTTTGTGCTGCCATTAATCTTCTCTCCTTTTGTTTAGATTTATATTAATGTTACCAGACAGTTGAATTTCATCCTGTCTTAATTTCATATTATGAAGAAATGTATCAAAATGTGTTATTAAATTAGTGTCTTTGTCTATGAATAAATTGAGGATGACTTCTAAGCTATCTAAAGATATGCAAAAGCATATATTAATGTGGTTTAAAATCTTCGCCTAGTAGGATATCAAAAGTGATATTCGAAATAAAAAATGAATAAATATTCCAATTAAAATATTATTGACAGTAAAATTATATGGTGATATTATTAAAAAGTCGTTTCCGTTAAGTCATTAGCGGAAAAGATAAAAATAAAAATCAAAAAATATATTGACACAAGAAATCAAACGTGTTAATATATAAAAGCTGTCAGGTGACAGCAAAGTTTTAAATTTGGTCTTTGAAAATTGAACAGAGGTTAAATGATAATTCTTTACAGAATAAATCATGGTCAGCGATTTCTTTGACAGGTTAAAACCTGAAAGATAA
>DGDR01000078.1 GCA_002385545.1 Clostridium sp. UBA3947 | reverse complement strand
TCAAGTTCCCTTGCAATCCTATTTGGACCTTTTCCATCAAGGTAATCTTTATAAATTCTTCTCACAATTTTAGCCTGTTTTTCATTTATAACAAGGTTTCCTTCTTCATCTTTATCATAGCCTAAAAACTTTGTATGATTTATATGAAGCTTTCCCTGTTCAAACCTTCTCCTTATGCCCCATGTAGAATTTTCACTTATACTTCTTGATTCATCTTGGGCAAGGGAGCTGAGGATTGTAAGCAGTACTTCTCCCTTTGAATCTAAAGTATTAATATTTTCCTTTTCAAATATTACTCCAATACCTAATTCTTTAAGCTGTCTTACGTAGTTTAATGTATCAAGTGTATTTCTTGCAAACCTTGATATAGACTTGGTTATTATCATATCTATTTTTCCAGCTTTGCAATCCTCAATCATTTTATTAAACTGCTCACGCTTTTTAGTGTTTGTTCCTGAAATCCCTTCATCGGCATATATTCCTCCGAATTCATAATCTGGATGATTTGTTATATAGGATGTATAATAAACTACCTGTGCTTCATAGCTTGATAACTGTTCTAATTGATCTGTTGATACCCTGCAATAAGCTGCCATTCTCTTTTTCTGCGGCTGTATTTGCTCTGCCAAATTGGTTCTGTTTGCTCTTGCAGGTATAACTGTAATGTTTCTTGCCATCCTTAACTTCCTCCCTCACAATTATCGGTTCTTCTATATTAAGCCTGCTTATAACCTCATCATCAATTGATGTTCCACTGTAGGCATCTTTTCCATTTTTAATATAGTTACTGCATTGCCATACAATCTTTCTGCAATTTAATTTGCTGTTCCAAGTTCTTCTCCTTAGAGTAGAGCCGCATTTACTGCAGAAAAGCATTCCTGTTAATGGATATCTGTTTGTATATTTTTTTTGTATCTCCTGCTTTATTTCCCTTTGCTTTTGCTCTTTTTGCAATTTCTATCTGAACCTGCTCCCACATTTCCCTTGAAACTATGGGAGAATGATTATCTTCAATATAATAGCTGTCAATTACGCCTTCATTTCTTACACTCACTTTTCTCAAATGGTCTGGAGTGTAGTATTTCTGAAGTATGGCATCTCCCTTGTATTTTTCATTCTTTAAGATATTTAAAATTGTACTTTCCTGCCATCTGCCACCTGCAACAGTAGGAATATTTTCTTCGTTTAATTCTTTTGCTATGGTAAATGTCCCTTTACCTTTTAAGTAATCTTCAAATATTCTTTTAACTATTTCTGCTTCTTTAGGATTTATAACTAAATCGCCGTATTCATCCTTATCATAACCTAAAAATCTTGTGGTATTTATAATCAGCTCTCCTCGTTCAAACTTCTTCTTTACCCTCCACTTTAAGTTGTCGCTGACATTTTTGCTTTCTTCCTGGGCAAAAGAAGAGAGGACGGTTAGCATAAGCTCTCCATCCCCTAATAAAGTTTTGATATTCTCTTTTTCAAATATTATTTCTACACCTATATCCTTAAGTTCTCTTACTACTTGAAGCATTATAGCTGTGTTTCTTGCAAATCTTGAGATAGATTTAGTAATGATTAAATCTATTTTCCCTTCTCTTGCAAGATTAAGCATCCTTTGAAACTCTGGTCTGTTATCTGTAGTGCCGGTAATTCCTCTATCAGCAAACACACCTGCATATTCATAATCAGGATTATTTGAAATCAGATTTTCATAATACTGGATTTGATTTTCTAAAGATTCACCCTGAGCATCACTGCCGGTTGAAACCCTTGCATATGCACAAACCCTTTTCTTTTTGTTTTCCTGCTTTTTTACAGGTTCAATAATCCTAACACGCATTCTATCTCCTCCCTTCTATCAATTTGGTACTACTATACATCACTCTAAAGGTGATAGAAGTCAAGCTATTCAAAAGAAAAATCGCTACCTAAAATCTTAAGTAACGGCTACTTATTAAATATCATAATTACAGCATCAAAGCCAGCTGCCTTAAGCCTTTGTACTTGCTTTTCAGCATTTTCTCTTGACTTATAAGAACCTGCCATAACTCTATAGAGAGTTTGACCACTTTCAGCTTGAGCTCTTGTTGAAGCTTCAACGCAACCAACTCCTACTTGTGCTAAGATTGCTTTAGCTAAAGCCTTTATTATTTCATTTCTCTTTGAATCAAATAAAATATTATCTCCTGTGTTATCAATAAAACCTATCTCTATTAACACTGCTGGAGCTTTGGTTTCCCTTAACACATGATAGTTAGCCTCTTTAACTCCTCTATCTGTAAAACCTAAGGCTACAAGTGATGTTTGTATCCTTTGAGCCAAACTTTTTGATTTTGCTCCTGGATTTAAATAAGTATAGGATTCTACTCCTCTTGCTTGCTCTGGCTGAAAGGCATTTCTATGAAAAGATATGAAATAATCATAGGTATTTCTATTCTCAAATCCGCTTCTTTCACTAAGACTTACTGTTGAATCTGAAGTTCTTGTTTCATCAACTGTAACCCCATGTCTTCTGACCTCTGCTGCTACAGCTTTTCCTATACTTAGTACATCATTAGATTCCTTTCTGCCGTTATATACTGCCCCTGAATCTTGGCCACCGTTAATGGCCAGGATCAATCATTATAATCCTTGGCATTTAAACCACCCCCTCAATAAAACGACCCAAGGAATCTCTTCTCCTTGGGTGTAAAATATTGTTATGGCATCTAGCACATACAACTTGTAGATTATTTAAATTGTTATTATTTCTATTCTTATCTTTATGATGAATGTGCAGACGTCTACCTTCTTCTTCTTTCCCACAAACTTCACATTGTAGGATTACAATACATATGTTACACCAACAAAAAATTAAAGCGAGAATAGCTCTCTTGTGTTATATTTGAATCACCACAAAACAAAAAAACGTAAAGGAGCATCCCCGCATGGCAAGAATAACACAAGATATGAGATTTCGTAAAGCTTTAATTAATTATGCAGAAAAACATGGTGTTTCTGCGGCTGCACGTCGTTAT
>DGDR01000087.1 GCA_002385545.1 Clostridium sp. UBA3947 | reverse complement strand
ATATATTATACTACATTTTTAAGTAATAAATCTATAATATCGAAAAATATAATTCATATTTGGAAGATATTTACTTATATTAAGCAATATGCTTTTGATTTTCTTATTATTCATTACTATAAATAAAGTGCAGCCACTGGGCTGCACCTCTAATTATTATAGCTTTCTATATACTAATCGACTATCATTGTCCCTTTCTAGCTTTACATCTGAATAAACTCCACTTAACACCTCTGCCTTAAAGAGTTTTCCATCCTCAGTATGATCCTCATCTTTAAAGCTATCTTCTACCACATCCTTATATTCAAAAGGCTTTCCAGAAGGAATTTTTTCAAGCTTATCTGGATCAATATGACTTCTTTTTTCCACTTTCTAACCGCCTCCTTTTCTTTAATATTCACTATTAGTATTCTAATAAAAGGAGACAATTATTATTAAAAGCCACTATATAAAATCTATAGTTCTGAAGGATTATGTATACCCTATAAGGCAAAGTTCTACTTATCTATTGTACCTTATTAGTTTTCAAATTTATCCTCTTGTCCATCAGCAATAAATTTCTTAAATTTATTAGGTATATATTTTTCGCCTCTACTTGCTCTTTTAAAATGCCTCTCCTTCATGCTGTTTTTGGCAAGCTTTCGCTGAAATCTATTGTTGACTTGTAAAAATGCTTTTTGAGCCTTGAGTTCATTTTTTCTTTCAGCTTTAGTGTTCTTTCTAACATATGCACAAGTCATAATATCTACCTCCAGCGAAAATAATCTTATGAGTATATTATACAAAATACTCTAAATACTTTCAAATAATTAGAAGAAAATACAAAAGATTTATTGCTATAATTTATTGAAACTCTTTTACTAATTTTTCGAAGGCTACTATGGAATTTTTAATCATATCAAATTTAACACAATAGGACATTCTAAAGTATCCAGGGCATCCAAAGCCTGATCCTGGTACTAATAGTAGATTGTATTTTAGTGCTCTATTTACAAACTCTACTTCATCATCTATTAAAGCCTTAGGAAACAAGTAAAAAGCTCCTTCAGGTTTAATGCACTCAAAGCCTAGTCTCGTTAAATTGCTATACAAAAAGTCTCTTTTTTCCTTGTAATCCTCTATATCTATCTTCGCCTCTAAAGCATCTGCCACCACCTTTTGGAATAAAGCTGGTGCGTTAACAAAACCTAAAATTCGATTGCAATAAACTAGAGCATTTATTAGTAAATCCACATTATCTATACGGCTGCTAACTGCTATATAACCTATTCTTTCTCCTGCCAGTGCCAAGGACTTACTAAAGGAATTTACTACAATGGCATTCTTAAATACACTCATCACAGGAGTTAACTTTACATCATCATAAACAATCTTATTATAAGGCTCATCAGAGATTAGAAAAATGGTAGTTCCATATTCCTTTTCCTTTTCTTCTATTATAGAATTCATTGCTTTTAAGCTTTCTTCACTATAAACAACACCAGTTGGATTGTTAGGTGAGTTGATAATTACTGCCTTTGTTTTAGCTGTTATAAGCTTTTTAAACTCCTCTAAATTAGGCTGAAAGCTTTTAGTATCTGCTGGCACAACAACGGTCTTTCCCCCATGATTATCGATGTATGAGTTATACTCTACAAAATAAGGTGCAAAAACTATTACTTCTTCCCCCTCATTTAGTAAGGCTTTAAAAACTACATTTAAGCCTCCAGCAGCTCCTACAGTCATAATTACATTTTCAGCTGCTAAGCTTACTCTACTTTCCCTTTCAAGGCTTTTAGCTATCTTTTCCCTTACTTCAGGATATCCAGCATTACTCATATATTTATGAAGTCCCGGTTCACCTTCTAATATATACTTTTTAAGAGATTCATTAACTTCAACTGGTGGCTCCCCAAAAGGATTTCCTAAACTATAATCATAAACCTTATCTGCCCCATATATTTTTGCAAGTCTGTTGCCCTCTTCGAACATAACTCTTATCCAAGAGGACTTTTTTAAATTTTCTACTACCTTATTAGAAAACATAAGAACACCCCCTTTTACAGTATAGCATAACTATCACAGCAAATTAATAAAAACCAGTTTGAATTAAACCAATTTTATAAGTCAGCTGTAAGAGAACAAGGATAATTCTACGAAATTACATAAATTCTATTACTTTACTATAAAGAAGCTTAGTATTAGCGCTTGTTGCGCTATACTAAGCTTGATGCATAAATCCTGAATGTTAACTTAATATTATATTTTACTATATTGGTCTTGTTGACTGACCGATAATCAACTCTCCAGAAAAGGTTATTCTTTTGGGATTGTGATTATTATCTATTTCATCAAAAAGAACCTTCATTGTTTCCTTAGCTATTTCCTCTACTGGCTGTCTAATAGTTGTGATAGATGGATTATAAAACTTTGCTATATCTAATCCGTCAAAACCAACTACAGAATAATCCTGAGGCACTGATTTTCCAGCATCAAAGATAGCCTTACAGGCTCCAATGGCCATAGTATCACAAACAGCAAAGATAGCAGTAAAATCCTCGCCAGATTCTAACAATTCCTTCGTTACCACATAACCATTTTCCATAGTATAGCTTTCTATATTTTCCTTCATAAATCTAATAAGATTGCTATTAAGGGAAATATTATTATCCTCTAGGGCCTTCTTATACCCTTCGAAGCGAAGCTTTCCTATACTTACATCATTCATAGGAGCTGTTATAATAGCAATATTTTTATGTCCTTGCTTGCATAAGTAATCAACAATTTTGTAGCTCTCTCTATAATCATCCACGGAAATTGATGAATATACTGGTTTATCATTAATTTTGTCTAAACCTATAGTACTTATTACAAATGGCACCTTTAACCGCTTTACTTTTTCAACGGGATGATTGAGATAACCACCTAAAAAAACTATCCCTTTTAGCTTTTTTTCCTTTACTAATTCAATGGCCACATCAACTTCATCTTCTTCATTGTCTACTCTTTGCAGAATAAAGGAATACTTTTTCTTCTTAGTCTCACTTTCAAAGATTTTAATCATACTATTGAAGAAAGGATTACCTATTCCTTTTATTAGTACGGCAATAGTATTGGAATCTGATTTCTTTAGATTTCTTGCACTATTATTAGGTACATAATTATGTTCCTTTATTACCTGCATTATCATTGCCTTTGTTTCTTCATTTATATCAGGATGATTGTTTATAGCTCTTGAAACAGTACTAACACCAACACCGCAAATCCTTGCAATATCTTTAATGGTTATGGAATCCATAATATTTCATCCTTCTTTATATTTTATAACACTTATTTAAATTAAGTTAGTCATCTATAAACTTTTAGCCTTTTACTGCCCCTGCAACAACACCTTTAATGATGTGTTTCTGACAGATAAAGTAGAATACAATTATAGGTAACATGGCTAATACAAGTACTGCCATCATAGCACCCATATCTATAGAACCATAGTTTCCTTTTAGAGACTGAACTGCAATAGGAATAGTCTTATAATCATTACCAATTGTCAGGTAAGGAAGTAAGTAGTCATTCCAAATCCACATTGCATTTAATATTGCAACAGTAATTGCAGTAGGCTTTAATATTGGGAATACAACCCTAAAGTAGGTTTGTATTGGGCTGCATCCATCTATCTCTGCTGCCTCTTCAATTTCTAAAGGAATAGATTTAACAAATCCAGCAAACATGAATACCGATAAGCCAGATCCAAAGCCTAGGTAAATCACTATTATTCCAACAGGATTATCTAGTCCTGCTCTATTTGCAACCATACTCATAGTAAACATAACCATCTGGAAAGGTACTATCATTGAGAATGCAAATAAGAAATATAGCACTTTAGTAATGGCAGATTTGACCCTGATTATGTACCAGGCGGTCATTGAAGTAAAGAATACTATAGCTGCCACTGAACCTATAGTTATAAATATAGAATACTTAAATGCTGAGAAAAATTGTGTCTTTTCTATACCTGTTAGATAATTTTCAAATTTAACGTATGTTTCACTATTTGGAAACTTAAATGGTAGCTTATCTATGAAAAATCTACCTTTAAAGGAGTTCATGAGAACTATGAAAATAGGTGATAAAAAAGCCACACTTAATAATGATAGCAAAGTATAAAATAAGCCATTTGAAATCTTGCTTTTGTTCTCTTTCATTAGCTCTCAACCTCCCTCTTTCTAGTAATAACAAGCTGTACAAATGCTATAGCTGCTACAATTATGAAGAATACTACAGCTTTAGCTTGACCTACTCCTTCATAACCTGGCTTTCCATAGAAGGTTTTATATATGTTCAAGGCTAACATTTCACTTTTCTTAGATGGCAAACCATCGGTTAAAGCTAAGTTTTGGTCAAATAGCTTAAAGCCATTTGTTATAGTTAAGAATAAACATATAGTTATTGATGGCATTACCATTGGTATTATAACATTTTTCAATATTTTAAATGGTCCTGCTCCATCGATTTTTGCCGCTTCAATTAAATCAGTAGGTACATTTTGGATACCTGCTACATAAATAATCATCATATACCCTATTAATTGCCAATTCATAAGGATTATAAGACCCCAGAAACCAAATTTAGCATCATAGGTCAAATCCACTTGATATCTTAATAAAAAGCCATTAAAAATCATTCGCCAAATATAACCTAAAACTATACCACCAATTAGGTTTGGCATAAAAAATATTGTTCTGAATGTATTTGTTCCCTTTTTACCTCTAGTTAATGCAAAAGCTAGAGCAAATGCAAAAACATTAATTGTAATAACTGATACTACTGCAAATTTTACAGTAAACCAAAGAGCATTTAGAAACTCTCCATTTTGAAATGCTTGTATATAATTAGTGAATCCCACCCATTTTGCATCAGATACTGTTGTAAATTTAGTGAAGGATAAAAATACACCTAGTACGAATGGGACAAAGAAAGCTATTGTAAAAGCTGCCACTGTTGGCAAAGCAAAAATGGGGAAATAATATTTCAACTTTTTTTGCATATGATCTTCTCCTAATCCAGTAATAATTTAAAAGGTGGGCCTGAACACCCCTCCAGACCCACCATCCAACTTCAAGTCAGTGATTAATTATTTTGCCTTTTCAGAAGCCCATTTATCGATTACTACTTTTTTAACATCATCCCAAGTGTTCTTACCTTGAGCGTATTGTAATAATGCGTCACCAAAGTAGTTCTTGAAGTCTTCGCTTGGGAATGCCTGGAATGTCCAAGTTACGCTTTCAACTCCATCTTTTTCCATCCATCTTAATACTTCTTTAGCTAATGGATCAGATGGCTTTTCATTGTCACCAAAAGTATTGAATGGTGCGATGAATCCTAAATCTTTAGTTACAAATTCCTTACCCTTTTGGCTACCAAATAACCATTCAAGGAATTCGATGGATAGCTTTTGCTTTTCTTCAGAAACCTTCTTGTTAATAGCAAAGTAGTTTTCTGTACCTATAGCTAAACCTTGCTTTTCTTCACCAGAAACACCTGTGTATATTGGTAAGAACTTAATATCTTCTTCCTTTACAGTGTTACCAGAAACGCCACTAATTTGTGACCAAGCCCAGTTACCATTTTGAACCATAGCAACTTCGCCAAGAGCAAATTCAGCCATGGAGTCTGCTACGCTCTTGCTACCAAGAAGCTTGCTGTCTGTAATGGAGTTGTTGATGTATAAATCGAATATGTTCTTGTAATTGTCACTATACTTAAATTCGATTTCCTTTGCATCTAATCCAGTTAAGATAACATTACCGTTAGCTCCAGCCTTATCTTTGAATTCATAGAAAAGTGGCATATTAGCAAGGTGAGTCTGCCATCTCCATTGTTCACCTGCTCCTAAGGAAGTAGATGCAAATACACCCTTAATTCCTAAAGCATCCTTATGCTTAGTCATATCTTCAACAACTTTTTTCAAAGTGTCAAAGTTATTGATTTCCTCTGCGGAATTGATTGATACAGCTTTGTCTGATAAAGCGAAGTATTTCTTCATTATAGCGTCGTTATAGATAATTCCATAACCTTCAACAACGTATGGAATACCATATACGCCATCGCCATCAGTTACAGCCATTGATTTGTCTAATAATGTCTTGTAAAGTTCTGTGTCTTTTAAGTCAGCAGTGTAGTCTTTCCATGATTGATATCCAACAGGTCCGTTGATTTGGAAAATTGTTGGAGGTTCTGATTTGTTCATTTCAGACTTTAATGTAGTCTCGTAAGTTCCACCTGCAGCTGTAACAACTTTAACGGTTACACCTTTCTCTTTCTTGTAAACTTCAGCAATAGCTTTGTACTTGTCTTCAATTTCTGGTTTGAAGTTTAGGAAATAGATTTCCTTTGCGCCATCGCCGCCGTCATTTTTCTTACAGCCTGCAGCGAATGCAGTAAGCATTGCGGCACTGAGCAATACACTTAGTACCTTTTTTTTCATATATCCCATCTCCCTACTAATATATTTTTTGACAACTAACACCGAAGCAGTATTAGCTTGTCCAAGCACCGAAAGCGGAACCGTTATCGGTACCGTTTTCAGTACCTATATCTAGGATAACATATCGTTTACATTTTTGCAATCACTTTTGATATAATTTTCAAAAAATTTTTTGTAAAAATTTAGAGCCCTTTCGGGCTCTATAATAAAACAAGTGAAATATTCTATTTTAATTCCTTCAACAGATCTAACTCAAATATCAAATCTGACAATTGTAATTGGCTTAGAGCTTCTTCCTTTCTACTAACAGCATTATTTACAAGTTCACCTGTGCGCTTATCATAGTAATGATCTGTAGCTCTAAAATACATATAATTCTCATCAATATAGCTACCATCTCTTAAAACTACTAAATTGTTCTCTACATTTAAGAGGTCGCTACCAAATTCATATTCTGGTTTAACACCTAATAGATTTAAAACCGTTGGCATGATATCAATTTGACCTGCAGTTTTACTAATTGTGCCCTTAAGTTCTTCATCAGGCAAATGGATTATTAGAGGAACCTTTTCATATTCCCTTTGGTGGAATTCATCATCCTTATCAATTCCAAGAAAATTATTTAGGTTCTCGATATCATTACCAGTGATTCCTTCATGGTCACCATAAAGTACAATAATACTATTATCATAGAGTCCTGCATCCTTTAGATACTGTAGAAATTCTCTCACAGCCTTATCAAACTCATTAACAGATTTTAAATAATTCTGCATCAACTCTCCCTCTACACCAGTTACGTCAAAATCTGATATGGCTGAATAAGCATCATAAGGATGATGGTTTGATAAGGTAATTAAAAAACTGTAAAAAGGCTTTTTCTCCTTGCCCATAATTTCCACTGTCTGCCTGAAAAATGAGTTATCTTTTAATCCCCAACCGAGGGTTTCGTCCATGTCTAGCTCATTACTGCTATAGAACTTATCAAAACCTAAAGCCTTATGCATATTTATCCTGTTCCAAAATTCCGGATTGAAGCCATGAGCTGAGAAGGTACTGTAGCCTTCTTCCTTTAGCAAGGTTCCAATGGACTGATAAGTGTTATTCCCATATTGCTCTGCTGTAGCTCCTTGGCTTACAGGATACAAGGATGTATTGGACAAAATCTCTGCATCAGAAGTATTGCCTGCGGCAGTTTGAACATAAACATTATCAAAATACAAGCTATCTTTAATTAATTGATTGAGATTTGGAGTAATCTCTTTTCCATTTAGCTTTGAGTTTATAACAAAGCCTTGTATAGCTTCCATCTGCACCATAATCAAGTTTTTGCCCTTATATTTACCAAAATATGTGCTTTCAACCCTGGGCTTGTTAGCAAAATGATTTTGAAACTGCTGCATAGTTTCCTCTGTCTTTAATTCCTTATTTTCAAAAACACCCTTAGTACTGCGATATATATCAAAAGCTTCATAAACAAATATACCGGTTCTTTCTTTTATATAATTATTATCATACACTGTAGTAAAAAGCTCCGGATTATTTTTCTTTAGTTCAAACACCTTTTGACTAATAAAAGCTACACATAATATCATAATAACAATGCAAGTAATAAGCTTCTCTTTTGAATTCTTTTTAACTTCGTCTAAGTTCTTATTCTTAATGAAGCAAAAATAGAAAATAGGTATTGTTAAAAGAAAATCAGCAAAATACAAAAGGTCTGTTGGAATAATTAAGGCTTTGATAGTGCCCTCTATTTTACCTACTACACCAATTTGCTTTATTAAATGTAAAGATAGCAAGTTATAATAGTATCGGAAATATAAATTATTAGCCAGCAATAGGATTGAAATAAATAAATCAATTACTGTAAGTATTATAAATGAATTTTTCGGTCTCAATAACATGGTTAACGAGATTATAAAAATAATACTAAATACATTCAAATATATTTCAGATGAACTATTAGATAGGTTTTCTGCAAAATATAATGACTTCAGTAACATAATTATAAAAAAATAAATACTTAGTCCAATTTGCAACAAGGTGCCTTTCCTTATTGATAATTTTCTAAATTTTAAACTTAAATTTTCTTCGCTATATTCCATAAAAATATTACCTCCGATTTATCTACTTGCTTTTATATACCAAACAAAGAAAATCTATTTAAGTATATTATCCTATAAAACATAGTAGCAAATTATTCATCGCTTGTCTATTATTCTATATAGTAGCTTATTTTAAAATTTGTAGGATTACAATACATATGTTACACCAACAAAAAATTAAAGCGAGAATAGCTCTCTTGTGTTATATTTGAATCACCACAAAACAAAAAAACATAAAGGAGCATCC
>DGDR01000224.1:37740-56433 GCA_002385545.1 Clostridium sp. UBA3947 | reverse complement strand
AGATGTGCCTATAAGATTTCTCTTATAGGGCATCATTTACAGTTTCTTATCTTCTGAATCCTCTGTTGTTCTGTTGCTTTCTAGCTTTTCTACATTCAGGACATCTTACTGGATCATTCTCGAAACCTTTTTCCTTGTAGAAAGCTTGCTCGCCTTCAGTAAAAACGAATTCTTTTGCACAATCCTTGCATACTAAATTCTTATCTGCCATTTCAACATTCCTCCTTTTTCTTTTTTAACGAAGATTTAAAAACTGATTAACATTTCTTCCTAGTTTAAGGGGAATGTTGTTATCATTTAAATCTTTACACCTTGCTCAATTGCAAGTACTTGTTTAGTATAACACAGTACCTTATAATATGCAATAAATTTATTCTATAAATTATTTTAGTAACCCTTTTGCATTATTATTTGTCTCTCCCGCAGTACGTAACTATTGTCAAACTATTTATTATAACAATAAATCCAATAAAATATAAAATCCCGTAATAAGGAGTTAGGTATAAAGATCTTTCATCTAAGGTTAAGTTGAAATTATTATTTCCAAATATAGGCATTATCATGTTAAATATTTTAAATAATATCAAAGATGTGCCTTCTGGCTTTTCAATAATTGCTCCATAAGCACTATTATATAAGAAATAAATGATAACAGGGAATAATCCTGCAAAAAAATTTCTAAAGAGTGTAATGCATAAAATAGTTATTGAATTAACAAGTATGCTATTTAGCAGCAATTTAATCCATATCTTAACAAATATCAGTTCTATTACGCCTAAATCAGTGCTTAAAATTATAATAGAAGATATTATAAGCATAAAAGTAAATATAAGAACATTTAATACTACTACACTAATTAATTTTGATATTATATATTGTATTCTATTTACACCACCAGATAAATACATATACTCTGAACTATTATTAAAACTTTTGCTAATAAATAATCCAGATAATACAGAAGTTAAAATTATCACTATAACTCTAGTAACAGAAAAACAACTATCATAAAACACCTTCTTTTCCTCATAGGTAAATAAATGCCTTTCAGCAGCACTTAATGAAAAAAAGTTCGAACTAGCTAATAAAAAAAAGCAGATAACTACCAAAAAAGCTGCTAAAACATATAAGCTTCTCTTGGTAATGATTTTAAAAAAAGAGTCTAACGTTAAATAATAAATTTTCCTCATATTACTTTCACCTAATTCTCGTCAAATAATTTCAAATAGTAATCCTCTAATAATGTACTTTCAGAGTTAATTCTCAACACCTTTATATCAATACAATCTAACTTATGTATTAGTTCATTTATATTTGAAAAGGTGTTATTCTGAATAATCATATATGAAGATGTTACTTTGGTAACTCCGATAATACTTTGTTTTATTTTTCTATATCTTTATTGGTTATTACATTTTCAAAGTAAGCTTTTATATGCATACTATTCTTCATTTCCTCTTTTACATTAAACATTTTAGCCAATGTACCATCTTTGAAAAAAAGAATGATATCTGCACTCTTCTGCATATCCTGCAAATTATGGGAAGAAACTATAATAGTTTTCCCTTCGTTTTTTAAATTAAATATCAAGTCAAATAATCTTTTCCTCGCCATAGGGTCTAGACCTGATGTAGGCTCGTCCAAAATTAGTAATTCTGGATCATGAAGTATTGCTTGAATTATTCCAATCTTTTGCTTATTACCTTTTGATAAACTTGCATATGCTTTATTAAGCATTCCATTTAACTTAAAGTATTCAATATACTCTTCAATCTTTTTCATGCCTTTATTATTAACACGCCTTATTTTTGATAAATTATAAATAATATCATTTGAAGTAAAAAAATCAGGAAACTCTATTCTTTCCGGAAGAAATCCTATATCATTATTTAATGAAAAAGAATTTGGAGTCTTACCTTTTACAATAATGTTTCCATGAGTTTTTTTAAGGAGTCCCATCATAAGCTTTAATGTTGTTGTTTTTCCTGCACCATTTTCGCCAACGAGTGCTATGATTTTATTACTAGGTAACATAAAACTACAATTTTTTATTCACCAACTGTATCGATTATATTTCTTGCTTACATTTTCAAAAGTTACTATATTATTTTCCATTTAATAGAATCTCCTTAATAGTTAAATTATCTAAAATGTTAACAGATAAATACTTCATATCTTGTATTACATAATTGTAATTGGTTTCATCAATTGTATAATTTAGAACTCCACCAAAATTAATAATAGGAGGTATGAAACCTTGCTCATTGGTTGTTAATGGTATAATAATAGTATTAATTCCCTTTTTAATCAAAATATCATCAAGTGAATATGAAGTTTTATCTACTTTTTCTATTGTAGTGATGCCAGGAAACTCTTGTTCAAGTTCATTCTTTTCAAAAAGCTCTATATATTTATCTGCTGGCTCGTTTCTAACAACAATTTTATTTGAGTTAACACCATACTTTGGTAAACGAAAATCAAATTCTTTTAATACAGCATCCTGTTCTGCTGTGATCTCTAATATAAACCCAACAATTGTTGGATATCCATTTATTATTCGAGTAATTGGATATGTTATAGTATTCTTAATTTTATCGCTTGAGATTATTTGACTTGTATCTATGAAAGCAAAATCTCCAGCATATACTGTTTCCGTAGATTCATCTCTAAATTTAAACACTATGGAGCAATTTTCCATTGTTGCATTTGTGTTAAAAGGAATTTTCACTGAAAATGTATCAATATACACTTGCTTTCCGTCAATATCCACTGGTTGGGTACTTTGATTTACCTCACCATTTAATTCAATTTGTAATTCGTTGCCATTTTCAGACACAAGTTTCATTTCTATTAGTGTATCTTTAGAAGTAAACTTTGAATTCCTTCTATTATCTAATAAAAAAAGGTCAACTACATTCACTTTTGGCTCTATATTTTGACTACTATCTGACGTGAATACTTGAGATGTACTTAATAACTTTATCTGAAACAAAGAAGATTGTTTTCTTAGTTTAATTTCTGAAATCACAAATATTGAAATTACTATTAATGCCATAATAGATATAAAAATTACGGGTTTTTTTCTCATCAGTATCCTCCTAAACCAAATTTACACTGTGTATTAAAAATCGACGTTCCATTAAACGTCATGTTTGATACTTGCAGTAAAAATATCAAAATCGGAATGCATATGAATGCAATAATAACTGAAAACAGTTTGTCCATCTTTTACTTTATTTACCGATATTATATATTTTACCCATATCAACACTTTTTGTCAAAAATTTAATTTAATATCAGCTTCATTATTTTAGTAACCCTTTCTAGATTTACGGCAATAATATATATTGTGCAATAATTACAATGAAGGTTTATATTTATGATTACTTATAACTATCAACGTCCAATATCCCCTTGTAATCCTCAGGAAGGTATATTAAAAGTAATTGGAATAGGCACCGTAAGTGCAGATCCCACTAAGGCTAATATAAGAATAGGTGTTGTAACAGAGGATAAAAGCTTGGAAAGAGCCCAAAGGGAAAATACCGCCAAATCAAATGCAGTTCTAGATAGTCTAAATAGGTTAAACATTCCTAATCAGGATATAAGCACCGCATCCTTTGAAATTCAACCCCAGTATGATTATATTGAAGGCCGCCAGGTTTTTAGGGGCTACAGAGTTAGTAATATTCTATCCATAATAATTAAGGACTTTACCATAATAGGTGAAATAATAGACACAGCCACAGCTAGTGGAGCCAATCGTGTGGAGGACATAAGCTTTTCTGTAGAAAACCCCTCTGCTTATTATCAGCAGGCCTTAGACATAGCCGTAAAAAATGCTTCCCAGAAGGCCTTGCAGCTGGCTAATAACTTTGGTACTCATATTGCACCTTCCCCTTGTAGAATTATAGAGCTTAGCTCTTCCTCTCCCACGGAACGTATGGCAACATTAAATCAATTTGCTGCTTCTGCTACCCCCTTTTTGCCTGGTCAAGCTGAAATTGTGGCTCAAATTGAAGCTTGGTTTCAATTCTTAAGGCTATAGGAAACATTATATTTATGCAAAACTAATGAGTTAATCTTGGATATATGATATAATAGCAAGGCATGATTAAATATGCAGCTGACACAGCTTATTAATATTATATTATAGGAAAAGGATGATTTATTAGTGATAACAGTTACAAATGTAAGCTTAAGATATGGCGGTCGTAAGCTTTTTGAAGATGTTAATTTAAAGTTTACCCCAGGCAATTGCTATGGAGTTATTGGTGCCAACGGCGCAGGCAAAAGTACCTTTTTAAAAATACTTTCTGGAGAAATCGAGCCTAATACTGGGGAAGTTAGCATTGATCCCGGTGTTAGAATGTCTGTGTTAAAGCAGGACCACTATCAATATGACGATTATGGTGTTATTGAGACAGTAATAATGGGAAATCCAAGATTATATGAAATTATGCAGGAAAAGGAAGCCCTGTATTCCAAGGCTGATTTTACCGACGAGGATGGTATCAAGGCTTCCGAATTAGAGGCAGAATTTGCAGAATTAAACGGCTGGGAAGCTGAGGCTGAGGCTTCTTCACTATTACAGGGCCTAGGCATAGGCACAGAGCTCCATGATAAGAAGGTAGGGGAGCTAGAAGGTGGAGAAAAGGTTAAGATTCTTTTAGCCCAAGCTCTCTTTGGCAAGCCAGGAGTTCTTATTCTTGACGAGCCTACCAACCACTTGGATATAAAGTCTATTAACTGGCTAGAGGAGTTCCTTATAAACTTTGAAGGTACTGTTATAGTGGTATCCCACGACAGACACTTCTTAAATAAGGTATGTACTCATATGGCCGACGTTGACTATGGAAAGATTAAGCTATATGTAGGAAACTATGACTTCTGGTATGAATCCAGTCAGCTTGCCCTACAGTTAATGAAGGATCAGAACAAGAAGAAGGAAGAAAAAATCAAAGCCCTTCAAGAGTTTATTGCTAGATTTAGTGCTAATGCTTCTAAGTCCAGACAGGCTACTTCTAGAAAAAAGCTCTTAGAAAAAATCACTGTGGAAGACATTCAGCCTTCCAGCAGAAGATATCCTTTCGTTGGCTTCAAGCCTGAAAGGGAGGTTGGTAACGACATTCTAAGAGTAGAGGGCCTAACAAAGACTATAGATGGCGTTAAGGTTCTTAACAATGTAAGCTTTATGGTATCAAAAGATGATAAAATAGCCTTTTTAGCAGATAATGACCTTGCTGTTACCACCTTATTCAAAATACTTATGGGAGAAATGGAGCCAGACAGCGGAGAATATAAGTGGGGTATTACAATTACTACCTCTTATTTCCCTAAGGATAATTCTGAATTTTTCAATGACTGTGACTTAAACCTAGTAGACTGGTTGAGACAATTCTCCGAGGAAAAATCCGAAAGCTACTTAAGAGGCTTCCTAGGCAGAATGTTATTTTCCGGTGAAGAAGCTCTAAAGGCGGCTAAGGTTTTATCTGGTGGTGAAAGAGTACGATGTATGCTAGCTAGAATGATGCTAAGCAATGCCAATGTTCTAGTTATAGATCAGCCTACAAACCATCTTGATCTTGAATCTATCACTGCATTAAATAACGGTCTTAGGGACTTCAAGAGCAATATTCTCTTTACTTCCCATGACCATCAGTTTATCCAAACTATAGCAAATAGAATTATTGTTATTACTGAGGATGGCATTGCGGATAAGAGAATGACTTATGATGAATACTTAGAAAGCCTTGGACTTTAAGGATTTGATCAAAAAATTTTTTAATAACTCCCTATAATCTATGTTAACATACAACTATAGCATAGAGAGAGACAATCTGATGAAAGGGAAATGCCGTAACTGGTCTAAACCAGCTACGGCATTTTTTCTAGCCTCTGATATCTGAGCTCCACCCCCTCATATCAGACCTATGATTAAAGCTATGTAGCTTTGTTTCAAAAAAGGGTTGAGGAGGAAATGTGAACAAGCTTGAAAGGCTGACAAGCTCTAATATATATTAATCAACACTTCTTTATAACAAAGCAATATAGCCTTGAATCCATATATTATATTCATCTAGCACCATCGTCGGCTACCGTAAGACATCCTAATCTAGAAATCTGCCATCCATTCCACCATCACATCCGCTGCCAACTATACCCTGGCAATGAGTCAGCGAAAAATCACCTTCTAACCTCTCCCATCATATTGCTCCTCTACCTGTCACCATCACAACCACAGTTTTCAGCACAATTTTTATATCAAATAAAAAATTTCTATACTGAATATATTCCATATCATATTTAAGCTTTTCCTCAGGAGAGATATCATAACCAGCGGATACTTGAGCTAAGCCAGTTATGCCTGGCTTTACCTGAAGTCTGTTGTAGAATTCAGGCAGGGTCTTGCTGTATTCCTGATAAAAATACTCTCTTTCTGGTCTTGGTCCTATAATGCTCATGTCTCCTTTTATTACATTGATAAGCTGAGGTAATTCATCTATTCTTGTTTTCCTTATAAATCTTCCTACGGGGGTAATTCTCTGGTCATTTACCTTAGCCAATTGAGGCTTGCCATTGGCTTCCGCATCTATGTACATGGATCTAATTTTATATATCTTAAACTTTTTGCCCCAAAGTCCTAATCTCTCTTGAGTAAATATTGGTGAACCCTTGGATGTTAATACTACCGCTAAGCATGCAATTATAATTATGGGGGCGGTAATAACTAATGCAACAGAGCAAATTATAATGTCCGCTAGTCTTTTTACAAAGTCATAATAAACCTTACTATTTAAGTATATTAAGCTATTTTGATACTTATGTCCTCTAGCTCTTAGTAAATAACTTTGACTATTCATTTACCACGCACCTGCTTTCCCCGGATTTTATAGAACTATATTTTCTTACTTTTTTGTTATTTTTTAACTTCTTATAGCGACAAACGGCC
This sequence comes from Clostridium sp. UBA3947, assembly GCA_002385545.1. Taxonomy (GTDB): domain Bacteria; phylum Bacillota; class Clostridia; order Clostridiales; family Clostridiaceae; genus Clostridium_AU. The sequence goes on along the minus strand of DGDR01000224.1, from coordinate 49,481 downwards.
TTTTCAAACCATATCCAGCCTCTTAACCTAGCGGCAAACAAGACCTTACCATCACTTTTTTGCACAGGTACTCTTGCTATTTTTGATAGGTCTCCAGATAAACTAGCCTTATAGGTACTGATACCGTCACATATACATGTTCCAGAAGTGTATATACCCTTCACTAGCTTTTGTGAAAGTCCATTATTGTAACCTCCTGGGTAAGCAAAATGCTTTACAGGAATATTTAGCTTGTCTTCTATGTAATTTTTCGACTGAGTTAACTCCTGTCTAATTGTTTTTATATCCGTTTCTCTTAAATTAGTGTGACTCCATGTATGAGAACCAAAGCTAGTTAAGCCTTTATCCTGTAGCTCCTTAATCTGTTGCCAGCTCAACAGGGGGCTTTCCCCTAGGGCTTCATCCCACCAAAAGACCTTTTTCCTCTCAATGTATGATGGTACCAAATATACCATGGAGGGATAACCATACTTCTCAAGGATAGGATAGGCATGGTGATAGTAATCTTCATATCCATCATCGAAGGTTAGAACAACAAGCTTATCCTCTAGATTCTTATTTTTTATTCTTTCACAAGCCTCGTCCATGGATATTACTTTATAGCCCTTTCTTTTTAAATACTCCATCTGCCATTGAAAATCTTTTGTATTTACTGATAGCTCCATTTGTACATCATCTTTTACTCTGTGATACATTAAAATTTTTATACCCTTATTTCTTTTAGAAATAATATTATATATAATTCCGCTTGGTACACATATAAGCTTAATAAGCTTCTTAATCCAAAAAATAGCTTTCATTTAGTTATCATACCTCCCCTAAAGTAAGTTTCTCTCTATTAAGCACCTTCCTTATTTTTATACAATATTGGGGAATTAACATTTCCTTCAAGGTTTTATTTGGATCATGAACACTTTCATGTTTAACTCCTATGTAGATTTCTTTCTTGGATATCTGTTGATGTATATAAGTAAGTCCGACATATTGTATATCTTTAATATGGTATTTCTTATCTATAGCAATTTTCTTTATAAAGAGAACCTTTCTACCTAAAATATCAATCTGGTGCTTTAACTTTTTATTTTCACAATTATAGGAATACCATATGCAGCCTACCATCTTATCCTTATATCTAATGATGGCGCACTTATTTCCTTTATACATATAGCCAACTACCTTTTGAACACTACAGCTAAGAAAGTCTGCTATGGTATAAACGTCATTAAAAGTAGCTATAGTGGCTGAATAAGCCTCGTCATATTTATAGTCTAGTGTATTAGGCTTTTTCATCTTGAATATATTCACATGAGAATATTTAGAGGATATAAGTTTGTAGCAGGCTTTTTTTAACAGCTGCTTCCCTGTGTACAGCCTAAGCCTTCCTCTTATATTTTTTATTGCTACTTTTATATGGTTAAATGTAAAAATATACTTAATCTTTCCTAAGGTATTTCTTTTAAAGCTAACAATCTTAGGATTGGACTTCATTTTTCTTATAATCTTTTCCTTCATTATCACAAATGAAAGGATTTTTGATGTGTAGGTATCATCGCTAGAAAACACTAGCTTATGGAGTCCCCCTCGATTGTCTGTCCATTCTAGCTTATATCTTTCATAGCCTGTACCAAAATTAAATTCCTTTAAGCCACTTTCAAAAATATTCTTTATATTCTCCTTTAAACTTATCTTTCCAAGAGAAAGAGGAGAAAAATCCTCATCATGGCATGCTCTGTAGCCTACATAAGTTTTACCTACTACTAAGCCATATTCAAAGGCTACAATTTCATCATCCAGGGTTAAAAAATCCACCAATACCCTTAATCTCTTATTTTCATTAGTTGCTATGGCAGTGAAAAAGTTTTTGCTCTTTTCACTGGAAAAGTCGCTTGTATCCAGCTTTTTAGACCACCTTTTATCATGTATCTCGAAAACCTTATCCATATATCCTTTTCTATCTTTTAAACTACTAGCATTAAAATACTTAAACACTCCTCCTGCTTCAGCAATCTTATTTTCAGCAGTTTTTATTCTTCTAACTGAGGTATGCTTTCTTCTCTTCTTATAGTATTCTTCAAAGCTTTTATCTCCAATTTCTATATATGGACAATCAATTGTCCTAGTATAAAACCTTTTTCCTTTCTGAGATAAATGTTCTTGAAGAATATTAAAGTTCTCAGACCTTGTGGCAAAGGTATGTAAATTAAATATATAAGTATCTTTAATTAGTCCTACTTCCTCTAAAAATCTTTTAACAAGCTCTTCTCTTAAGGAGGGCTCAAACAAAAAGTCCATATAAGAAGCCTCGGGATACCCTATAAACTGAACTTCGGTATATGTTCTTTTTTTCTCCTTCATAAAGGGACAAAAGCCTATAGCCTCTCCCTGATGAAGGAAGGTTATAATATATAGTTCTTGATTTTCTCTTAATATGTTCCACCAGGGAATAATCCATTCTAGCTCCATAAAGGGTATATCCAAACCATTAATATCTAGAAGTCTCTCCCATTCTTCCTTATGTTGAAGCAGTTCTTCTAAAGTATCTATCACTTTCATTTGTATCATCTTAATCCTCCTCGTAAACTGTAGCCCTGATTTAGCTCATCCTTCAGTGCATTTTCTAATACTCTCAAGGCTTCTTCTATCTCTCGCTCCTTCATTAGTTTCTCTTCCCTTTCATTTATTGCAACTATCCTTTCCTTTCCTTTTGTAGCTTCAGTAGCTCCTTTAGAACTTAAGTCTCTTGTTAGGCTATATCCACCAATGACTCTTACTTCTTTGTACTTTCTCTCATGCTTAACCTTTTCTCTGGCATCCCAAAGCATAGATAAGGAAATACCTATAAACAGCCAAAAATGCCTCCAGTGAATAGTATCAATTACTATGCTATTAACCATGAAGGAAACCATTATAGAAACTGGAACCGAATAGTTAACCACTAGCCTTTTCTTACTATATCTTTCAGCCAGGAATAATCTATATATTATATTGCCTATGGCTGTCAGTAATAGGATTAATGAAAGGCTTCCACTTTCCAGCATTGTTCGTATATACAAGCTATGTGCAGAGTGTTTAAAGCCGATTCTTTTCTCAACTACATCTTCATATTGTCCAGGACCATAGCCAATTAGCTTATCATAGCCTAGTTCTAAGCCTACCTGCTGCACCGAAAACCTTTCTGAATCGTACAATTGCAAATTGGCCCTTTCTGCAATGAAGGCTTTAAAGTCTCCGTCTGGTAGAATTAGCCACACTAATCCCATAATCACCGCTAAGCCAACACAAAGATAAGCGGCCTTAATTAGGTTTTCCTTCTTTAGGCTTAAAGCAAAATAGATAGCTATAGCCAGTAAGGCACAAGCCCAGGCAGCTCTAGAAAAGGACAAGAGTATACCTAAGGCATTTACAAATAGTAAGAGTATGTGGACATAAACTTTTGATCTTATAACCTTTTTCTTCTTTAGGTCATCAATTAATATTACTAATGTAGGAACAAGGAAGGGCCCAAAAACATTAGGGTCCTTAAACAAACCTTGAGTTCTGTATGGGTCATAGGTTAACCATTCAGGCATAATACCTATGTATCCCATGATGCCTAGCACCGCAGATACTGTACTACCTACTACATAAGCATTAAAAATTAGCATATACTTGCTGTCATTAGTTTCATGGCCTTCACCTCTCATTCCCAACACTCGGTTGAAAACTTTTTTAGGCTCATAGAGTAATATAATCATGGCCAGCATCAGTAGGTAGATTGTTATGGCAGTATATTTTATAGAAGAAAATATATTTTCGGCCTTTAAAATGGATATTACATTAAGGCCTATAAAGCCAAATATACACTTAAAAACAAGCTTGTTTTTACGAAACTTCTTTATATTAAGAATTCTTAATTCAAAAGCCAATATAAGAATGACAATAAAAAGAAAATCTGAAGGAGATGGTTCTACAAAGGCTATTGGTAAAAGCAATATATAAAAATAAATCAAATATCCTAATAGTTTTTTCATATCATACCACCCTGTAACAAACTCATTAAATGTTGAATTTTAGCCACGTATTTTAAAGGGAACGCTACATCAGATTATTAAAATCCTTTGGTCTCCTTGTGAAGTTATTATATAAGCTGTAATTAATAGCTCCATTACCTATAAGCTGCATAATTGCAGATATAATTACAGCATAGGCCGCTCCATAGAGGCCATATCTAGGTACAAGCACCACATTGGCAAGGACGTTTCCTCCTAATGCCACAATGTATATGTATGGCTGTACCTTAAGTAGTCTTGCAGCAGTAATGCTATTGTTTAAACAAATATTTAAGTATTGCACTGCATAGGCAAGCATTAATAGGGTAAAAATCCTAGACCTAGCGGCATAATCCTCCCTAAACAATATAGCTAAAATATTCTTTCCGCAGCAGGAGCTTACAAATACGCCGACAGCACCTAAAAAGCAGGCTATATGAACTAAATTCTTTAAGGTTTTAAAAAAGCTCTTCCTTCGCCCTTCCCAATAGTAGCCCGCTAAGGTTGGAAGCTCTGCTTGCATTAGGGAATTTACAATAATATCACTGGCAATTACAAGATGAAACATAGAGGAAAAATACCCTAATTCCTCTTCACCTAAGTAGCCTCTAATAAAATAGTTTGGTACATTTAAATTCAAGGACCAAATCATTAAAACAAGACCCATTGGAAGACTTGTTTTTAGAAGTCCTTTTACTGCCTTATAATTAATAGACAGCTTCTCCTTAAAAAGAATCCTTGCATTACAAACATCATAAAGCACTAATACAGTGGCCCAAGACAAAGCAAGTCCAATGGTGGAGAAAATTACACTTTTAGTAAAATAAAATATTACCGCCATCATTGAACAAGACAAAAGAGCCTTTATAATCAAAGATTTGCCTATCTTATCCATACACCTATTTTTTTGCAGTAGCCCCAATATCAAGTCACTTAGTGCTTCTAGTGACTTAGCCACTGCCATTACAACTATTACTAAGGCACTTGTAATAGACAACTTGAAAAACACCGTCAATATTAAGGCTACAAGAAAGGATATACCGACAGAAAACAAACAAGTATGTATCCTTAAAGTTGCATAGTCAGAAAAACTATATTGATTTTTAGAATCCGTAGCCAGGATTGTTCTAAGATCCAAATCTGCCAGCATGAAAATTGGCGTGTTAATAGATAAGGCCGTAGAGAAAACACCTACATCTGCAGGCATTCCTAGCTTAGCTAATATTACAAGCAAGGCTCCTCTAGATCCAGCATTAAACACATTGCCTACTAGCAGCCAAGAGAAGTTCTTTTTTGAAGCAATAACCTTACCTCTTTCCTGCTGTAAGGCTGCTGCAGCTTCTGAAAGGGCCTCCTTAGAACCTTCCTCCTTTAAGCCGTAGCTCATCATATATAAAGCATGATAATCTTCTACCATCCTGTCCTTAGTAAACCTTGAAGCATATATTTCCTTTCCTCTTGCTCCCATAGTTTCACGAAGACTGTTGTTAGAGAGCAATTCTTCTATGTAATCTGCTGCTTCAATAACATCTTTCTTGCTTAGTAAATATCCATTCACTCCTACTTCTATTAATTCTGGTATACCTCCCATCTTGCTAGCCACCACTGGCAGGCCTTCTGCCATGGCTTCTAGTATACATATAGGAAGGCCTTCCCACTTGCTGAAAAGGGTGAAAACCTGCATATCTGGCAGTAGACTTCTAGCCTCCTCCCTACTACCTAACAAGGTAACCCATTCCTGTAGCTGATACTTTTCTATTAAGGACTGGCAATCTTCCTTCAAGGGACCATCCCCTATGATAACCAGTTTGCAGTTTTTTCCCCTTTTCCTTAGTTCATTGATTACCTCTATAGTAAACATTGGATCCTTAGGTTCCTTCAACCTAGCTACCATACCAACGATAGGTACATCCCCCCTAAGGCCCAATTCTTCCTTTAATCTTCCTTTATTATATGTAATTGGTTCAACACCATTATGGATAACACAGCTATTAGCTTCCTTTATCCAACCATTTCTTATGCCCTTTTCCCTATCCTGCTGAGAAACGCATATTACCTTGGTACTTAACCTGCCAGCAAATCTTTCCGCAGCACCAAGTATAAATTTTTTAACCTTGCTCATATTATCGTTTATGCCCCAACCATGAACGGTAAAGTAAATATTCTTTATTCCTGCAAGATAGGCTGCAACTCTCCCCAATATACCCATCTTTGAGCTATGAAAGTGGACTATGTCATATTTCTCTTTTTTTATAATTTTATAAAGTTCCTTTACAGCCTTAATATCATAATAGGGAGATAGCTCTCTCTTTATGGAAGAAAGCTGAATAATTTTAATTTCCCTTTTTCTTTTCTTATTTAGCTCTTCTATCCAGTGAATCAGTTGTCCACCAGGAGAGGTTACAAGAGTAATATCATATTGCTCCTGAGGTAAGGATGAAATAAGATCAAATACTACTCTTTGCGCACCTCCCAATTCTGACAAGGTTACTCCAAATAAAATCTTTACTGGTAAACCTGCAGAGGAGCTCTTACTTTTCTTCGTCCGCTGTACAGCATGCATAGTACTGGCTTCCTCCAACATAATTTATTATTGTTTCCTTCAGTCCTTCTTCAAGGGTATACTCTGGTTGCCAATTTAATAGGGTCATGGCCTTTGAATTATCCAAGTAGCTATGTTCAATATCCCCCTGTCTCCTAGGACAATATATAGGCTGCTTTTGATAATTGGTGTAAGTCTTCATAAACTTGTACAACTGATTTATAGAAGCAGAGGTATTGGTACCTATATTAAATACTTGGCCATTTCCATTGTGAAGCACTGCAATATTTGCCTTTGCTACATCTCTTACATATATAAAGTCCCGTGTTTGCTCTCCATCACCATAAATGTTTATGTCTTTATTGGTAAGCATATTCTTCAAGAATATTGATACAACGCCACCTTCTCCTTTGGAACCCTGCCTTTCACCATACACATTGGCATATCTTAAAATGGTATATTCTATATTGTGCATAGGGCAAAAGCTTTCAATATACTTCTCTACTGTATACTTTGAGATTCCATAGAAGGATATAGGCTCTATAGTGTGGAGCTCGTTAATGCTTAAATGTTGAGGTTGTCCATAAACAGCAGCAGAAGAAGCAAATATTATTTTCCTGACAGCATAATTTTTACAGCAATTTAGAACCCTTAAGGTTCCTATTATGTTGACATCAGCATCGAATTCTGGCTGGTTTATCGAGGTTTGAACATCTACTTGAGCAGCCTGATGATATACTATTTGTGGCCTTGTTATTCTAAAAATTTCATCTATCTCTGGAGATCTTATGTCCGCCACAAATAAATGTGCTCTTGGATCGAGATTTTCTCTACTACCACTGCTTAAATTATCAATAACTGTCACATCATGGCCTTTCTTCAAAAGTTCATCTACAATACTTGACCCAATAAACCCACAGCCTCCAGTTACTAGTACCCTCATTTTTAATCCTCCTACCTGTTTTTCCCTACATTTAGCTGTAAATTTCTCCTTCTTTCATAAGCTTTATCAATGTCGATTAAATGCCCAATTTAGCGGTTTACAAAGATGTTTCGGGGCATTATAATACTATAATAAGCCCAAAAGAAACGATTATATATATTACTAAATATACCAAATGTTGGTAAAATTATCAAGTATAAAGTAAAAATTTGGCATACATTTTTATCTAAAACATTTATTCCCTGCAAAAGGGTTATTTTATCCCAATCAATTTGATATAATATACTTATGATGTATTTTTTACTATGAAGGAGAGATTGAACATGGAAAACAGTATGCAGGATTTAATGCAGGAATTGGATAATTCTTTAAAGGTTATTCATCCTGGAGATATATTGAAAGGTAAGGTTCTGTCTGTTAAAGAGGACGAGGTCCTTGTTAATATAGGTTATATGACAGATGGTATTATTTCAAAAGAAGAACTTTCATCAGATCCAAAGGTTAATCCAAAGGATATAGTTAAGGTTGATGATGAAATATTAGTTTACGTTTTAGAGGTTAATGACGGAGAAGGCAATGTAGCTTTGTCAAAAAAACGAGCAGATGCTATTCACCTTTGGGACGAACTAGAAGAGCTTAAAAATGAAAATAAGACTATAAATGTAACAATAAATGCAGTAGTTAAGGGTGGTGTAACTGCAGACATAAAAGGTGTTAGAGCCTTTATGCCAGCATCAATGGCATCCCTTCATCGCATAGAGGATTTAAACAGCCTAGTTGGAAAGACTATGGAGGTTGCTATTGCAGAATTGGATAAAGATAAGAAGAAGATAATCCTATCCAGAAAGGAAGTTGAGCTTAAGGAAGCAGAGGAAAAGAAGACTAAGCTTTGGGCTTCTCTTAAGAAGGGTGAAAAGAGAACTGGTAAGGTTACAAGACTGGCCCGCTTTGGAGCCTTCGTAGATCTAGGTGGTGTAGAAGGACTTATACATAATAATGATTTATCTTGGAGAAGAATTGTTAATCCTGCAGATGTAGTATCCGTTGGCGACACCGTTGAAGTATATGTAATAGACTTTGACAAGGCCAACAATAGAATTTCTCTTGCCCTAAAGGATAAGGATGAAAATCCTTGGAACACTGTAACAGAGAAATTTGCTATAGGAAGCATAGTAGAAGGTAAGGTTGTCCGTGTGGTAGACTTTGGTGTCTTCGTTGAATTAGAACCTGGTATAGAGGGACTTGTGCACATATCTGAAATATCAGAGGAAAGAATTACAAAACCTTCAGATGTATTAAAGGTTGGAGACACTGTAAAGGTTAAGATATTAGATATAGATAATAATAAATCAAAAATATCCCTCAGCATAAAGGATGCCATTGCTAAGCCACAGGAGGATTACTCCAAATATAATTCTCAGGATACAGGAGCAACCTTAGCGGACTTACTTGGCGATAAGCTTAAGGGCTTAAAACTTGATTAATTTGTAAATGAGGCTGTTGCCCAATTGACAAATCTGTTGGTTGGGCAACAGCCTTCCTTTCTCTTTGATATCTTTCCCCTAATTTTATTTATTTTTTTAAATGCTCATAGCCGTAATCTACAGCATATACCATACGGGAAGCCATAATCATTGCATGATCAGCCTCTGCTGACAAATTCCATGCATCTACTTTATGATTGTGCTCATGTGTCATGGCTCCAACATAATCATAGTCTAGATGTTCCCAATCTCCAAAGCCTCCATAATTTCTATCTACAAGTTGCTGCATATCTGCCTTAATCTGCTTAGGAGTTTTTCCACTTACTTTATAGGAGCTTCAAGGCTTGCCAAACTCTACGTTATCATTATGTACAACCAGCCCTTTAAGGATATGTTAGTGCTATCCTCTGACTTGTTGCAGCCAGCAGCTAAGATCAAAGAGAGAAGTAGCACCATAAGCAAAGCACTGCTAGTCTTCTTTTTTACAGCTTTAGAAAGCATAAAATTAAGCTCCATTCAAAATATGGATTTGCATTATGTTATGTACTAGAATATAATTCAAGTAGCTAATATTGGTGCATAATTCTCCCTTTATAGATAAAATAAATAAGACTATTGGTGAATTATATTGCATTTTTCGATAAATACAAGAGGAGTATTTAACAATGGATAAAAAATATCTAACTAATAGACAAAAGAAGGCTTTAGAAACCAGAAAAAAAATTTATGAGAGTGCTGAATATCTTTTTAACTTGAAGGGCTCTGATGAGTTTAATGTTGATGACATCGTCAAGCTTGCGAAGGTGGCAAAGGGCAGTTTTTATGTGCATTTTAAGTCCAAAGACGAGATAATTGCTTTTCTAATTAATGACCATGTAAAAAAGATTGATACAGATTACCAGGAATACTTAAACTCCCTTCCACCAGATATGCCAATTTCTGAGGTTTTCCTTGCTTTTATAGGAAAAATTGCAGATGTGTTAACTGAAGCTATTGGATATGAAAAAATGAGAAATTTATATAGGGCAAGCTTAGCCAAAGATGGTAAAACAAATGCAGTCATAGACTACAACAGAGAATTATATATAATGTTTGAGAATCTGATAGAGAAAGGAATAAACGAAGGTGCCTTTCGTCCAGATTTCTCCCCAGAGGAACTGGCTAAGCATTTTGTAACTGCCTATAGAGGGTTAGTGTTTCAGTGGTGTATTCTTTATCCAAATATGGATCTTAAGGAACAAGCAATTCAACATTTTAAAATACTACTGCTGGGAATAAGTAATAATGTACTCCAAGCAGACCAAAACTTTAAAGATTAATAGTCTTCCATATCAGTGTCTTCTTTTTTATTGATAGGACAATATTCTAATATTGATCTTCTTGAGATACCTAAAGCATTGTTTGATAGTGTAATTTTATAAAACAAAAAAGGCTGTTGCTCATGCAACAGCTTTGTTGGTTAAGCAACAACTTCATCTACCAATTCTTATTTAAGGCTTTTAGCTTAGCCAATATTTCCTTATACTCCAAATCCAAGGCCTCCACATCATCCTTCTTGGAAGGCATACTTAGACGACCTAATATTTCTGCCATCCTATTTTTTAGAACCATAATTTCAGCCTCATTTAGCTCTTCCTTTTGAGGCTTTTCTGACTGCTGCTTTTTTTCTAAATATTCTTCTAAGGTCCCTTGGAAAAAGTTTATCTTCTTATTTTCAATTTCTAATATATGATCTGCTAGGTTCTTTACAAATTTTCTGTCATGTGAAACAAATAAAATGGTGTTTCTATATTCCCTTAAAGCCTCTTCAACCGCTTCTAAGGAATAAATGTCTAAATAATTGGTTGGCTCATCTAGAATCAACATATTGAAATCACTAACCATAATTTTAGCTAAGGCTCCCTTTACTCTTTCACCGCCACTAAGGAGCTCTACCTTTTTGCTTAAATCCTCCCTCTTAAATAATAATCTAGCCAAGAGGGTCCTAACAAAGGTTTCACTTTGAATACTGCTTTCCATAACATTTTCCAGTAGGCTTTTATTTTCATCTAACATATTTAGATTTTGGGTAAAGTAGCCAATCTTTACACCCTTAGCTGCCCTTATATTGTCATGGCCCTTAACCATCATATTAATTAAAGTTGTTTTTCCACAACCGTTAGGTCCTATTAAAGCGGTTTTGCTCCCATTGATAATTTTAAATTCAGCATTTTCAAAAATTGCCTTTTTGCCAAAGGCCTTAGTAATTTTCTCTCCACTTAGGATAATCCTACAATGGAGCTTGCCTTGGCTTGCTAAATCCATATTAACCTTTGGAAGCTCCTTAGGCCTTTCCTTAACCTCCATTTTCTCAATTCTAGCCCTAATATTTTTTACAGCCCTATCCAAATTAGCCTTAGCCTTCTGGTTGCCCATCTTATGAAGTCTTGCCTCAGAGTTTCCCATTCTGGAGGGAGCCTTTTTCATAGTTCTTACCTTTTCCTTAACTTCATAAACAACCTGCTCTAGCCTTTCCTTTTCCTTAGTATATTCCTCATATTCAAAATAGGCTCTCTGTCTTTCCGCCTCCTTTAGCTCCTTATACTTAGAGTAATTACCCTTGTATAATTTTATTTTTCCATCCTCTATCTCCAATATGCTATTGCAAACCTCATCTAAAAACTCTCTATCATGGGAAACTATCAACAGGGCTCCATCAAAGCTCTTAAATTCCTTTTGCAATAGCTCTATACCTTCCCTATCTA
>DGDR01000224.1:11054-37460 GCA_002385545.1 Clostridium sp. UBA3947 | reverse complement strand
ATCTTTTTTCGTGTTTTCTCCCCACCGCTATTTCCTTCCGCTGATAGGTGGTTCACACCGAATTTACTGGCCAAGGCCCCATCTGCACCAATAGGCTCTTCATCCTCCAGTTGAGTAATATAAGAATAGTTAGCCTTCATTTCTACCCATCCCTCTTCTGGCAATATTCTGCCAGCAAGGATATTTAAAAAGGTAGACTTTCCAGCTCCATTTAATCCTACAATGCCTATTCTATCTCCTGTATAAATCTTAAAATTATCCACAGACAGGATTAATCTATCCCCAAAATACTTTTTTACTCCACAGATTTCTGCTAATAACATAAAAAAACCCCTCCTTAATGGAGAGGATAATATCAACCCTTATTTACTTAGCCAAAATTTTAGACCAAAACATAGCTGTACTAAGAGGTCTATAAACACCTATACAGCTATAGCTTAAAAATATTCTTAATAATGGCATAAAAAGGCATAATGAATAGAGGATATTATCCACTCCAGCTTAATAAATGACTTCATTTAATTACTTTAAGCTAAAATAGAATTACTTCCTCATTTCTCCTTCTTATACCTACCTTTCTTAGTATTCTCTTTCATTATATAATATTAATTACTATTGTCAACAGCCTTATTGACCTTAAAGCTTACTTTACCTTTAGCCTTTTTACCAGTAACAGAAATTTTGTAGTTACTAGCCTTAGGTGTCTTCACAGAAAAAGCTGATGTTTTAGCATCATCTCCTCTATATATTTCATTTCCAGCTTCATCTGCTATTAAAATAGCTAACTTTCCAGCTTTATTCTCTATATCAACATCAATAATAGCCCCTTGTTCTAGCTTCATTTCATGACTTTGAGTTTCACTTAAAACAGAATACTCCATTATAAACTGTTTATCATTGCTTGTACGGCTTCCATCGAACACTACTTTATTACAAGCAGTAGCGAAAATAATGATAAATATAAATACTATAGATACTGCTAATTTTCTTATCATAACATCCTCCAAAATTGCAAATTCACCAAGATATCAACTAAATCATACCATCTTCTTATTCACCAGTAAATATTTTATAGTTTTTCGTCCCTTCCAAATTAGTGTATAATATTATTTATTATCACTATATTGAATGGGAGGAATATTTTTGGTCAGTAAGTTAAAAAAAATTATAGGAATAATAATGTGTATTTTAGCTGCATTATGCCTTTTTAACTCTATAGGTATCATGATTTTTAATGTAACCTTTTGGCCCTTTTTTCTATTACTAAGCATATTTTTAGTAGCCTTAGGTTACCTTCATTTAAAAATACACCTAAATATGAATAATAAGTTCATTAGGTATGGAAGCTTTGTAATACATACCCTTTCCATAATTTTTATAATATCCTTTATTATTATAGAAGCTCTTATAATAAGATATGGCAGCACTAGGAACTCAGAAAAGCCCGATTATGTTGTTATACTAGGTGCTGGTCTAAATGGGGAGGTTCCTTCCCTTACCCTATCCCAGAGGCTAAAGGCTAGCTTGGAGCTACTGGAACTTTTACCAGAGGAAACTAGAATAATAGTTTCTGGAGGTCAAGGCCCTGGAGAAACTATTACTGAGGCTGAGGCCATGAAGAGATATCTAGTACAGCATGGTATTTCCGAGGATAGGATAATTAAAGAAGATAAATCTACCAACACAAAAGAAAACCTAATATTTACCAGAAGACTTATTAGGGAAATAGATAGTAAGGAGAACATTAAAATAACCATTGTTACAAGCAATTTCCATATGTTCCGTTCTAGAACCTTGGCTAAAGAGGTAGGCTTTGATGAGGTGCAGAGCTGGTCAGCCCCTATACATCCCTTACTTATTCCTACCTACTATGTGAGAGAATATTTAGCCATAGTAAAGGGCTTGATACTAAATTGAAGACATTAACCTTATCCTTAATTAGAGGCTTATAAGTTATAATTTGGAGAAAGTTCTGTATAGTGCAGAGCTTTCTTTTTTTATAAAATATTATTATTTCTGGTTTTAAACTTGATTATTTTTGTATATAATGATAAAGTATAGTTGCAAATCATTCGCATTTAGGAGGTAAATATGTCTGAAATTTTAATAGACGCTCTTATTGATACAGCAAAAATGATACCTTTTCTTTTTGTAATTTACGTAGCAATAGAGTATATAGAAATCAAATTAGGTGATAATCTCATAACTAAGGTGAGAAAGGCAGGAAAGGTTGCTCCAGCTGCTGGTTCTCTCTTTGGTCTTGTTCCACAATGTGGCTTTTCCGTAATGGCAACAGCCCTATACAACAAGAGAGTAGTTACCCTAGGTACCTTGCTGGCGGTTTATCTTTCAACCTCCGATGAGGCTTTACCTATAATTTTGTCGCAACCTGATAAAATAGGGGTAGTAATTCCCATATTTTTAACTAAGTTTATTATTGCTCTAATAGCAGGCTATCTAGTTGACTTTATAGTATCTGTCAGAGCAAAAAAGCATGTAGGAGCAGAAATTTGTGCCTCCTCTGAAGTTATGGACGATGATCACTTAAATGAAATAAATGAAAAGGGCTGCTGTGGTCACAGCTGTTCTAGCAATAAGATTGATTGGAAGGAGCTTTTGACTCATCCCATTAAACATACTGTTATGGTGTTTATATACTTATTCATAGCTTCTGTTGTACTCAATTCTATTATTTCTTATGTAGGTGAAGATAATTTAGGTCAAGTTTTAATGTCAGATTCTTTGTTCCAGCCAATCTTGACAGCAATCTTTGGTCTTATACCAAACTGCGCTTCCTCTGTAGCCATTACTGAAGTGTTCTTAAAGGGTGGCCTTAGCTTTGGTTCTGTAATAGCTGGCCTTGGCTCTAATGCAGGTTTAGGACTATTAATTCTCTTTAAGGAAAACAAGAGTGTAAAAGATTCCTTCAAGGTAGTTGGGCTGTTAGTGGCAATTAGCTCTGCTGCTGGAATTATAATCGAATTAATTCTAAGGTTAATGAATTAAATATTATATATAAATTAATCCTAGTAGGTAAGTTGCCCACTAGGATTAATTTATTTTTTCTAAAATTTTAATAAGTTCATATCAAATGAAAGCTTCCTATAGCATTTTAATTTCCATCTAAAAATTCCCTCTCAGTATTAGCCACAGTATATAAATTATACCATAGGCTAAAAACAACTAAAATCTACACAGTCTGCAAAGATAGCTTTAAGCTTTACAACTTTTTTACAAGTTCTCAATTTCTCTAATATATAAAAACTGTATTATTAATCCATCAAACTATCTTTATATTATTTCCTTTCAAAGGGTGTGTTTTTATGAGAAGAACAGGAAAAATTATTTTAGGACTATTATTAATTAGCTTGGCCATTTATGCAAGCCTTTGTGGTCTTAGGACAGCTCCATACCTTCCTAAGCTAGCAATGTGCATATTTTTCTTTGCCATGCTCCTAATTGGACTTGGGACATTCATGCTAGTGTGGAAAGCAGAGAAAAAAAGTAAAAAGGTAAAAAGGGTTTTTTTATGTTTAGATATAATTATATTAATAGCTATGGTGCTATTTATTAGCTTATTTACTAAATTAAAGCTAAACTCTATTAAAAGAGACACAACCACACCAGATTACCTAATTATTCTAGGCGCTGGTCTTTATGGGGATTACCCTTCTCAAATTCTTCGTTATCGCTTGGACTCTGGCATTGAGCTTCTTTCAGTGCTACCGGAGGATGTAAAGGTGATAGTATCAGGTGGACAAGGCCCTGGAGAAACCATAACAGAAGCCGAAGCAATGAAAAGATATCTAGTAGATAGGGGTATTGATGAAACTAGAATAATTAAGGAGGAAAGCTCCACCAATACCTTAGAAAATCTTGAAAATAGTATGGAGTTAATTAGGGAGATTGATAACAAGGAGAACCTTAGCATAACCTTGGTAACCAGCACCTTCCATACCTATCGTTCTAAATTATTAGCAGAAAGAGTGGGCTTTCATAAGGTGTATTGCTGGAATGCCCCTGTAAGCGATAATATTGAAGGATCCTATTATTTTAGAGAATGCTTTGCTCTAGCAAAATCCCTAGTATTTGATTGGCCAAGCACTATTAAAAGTTAAAAATTAGATTCTAGAATATACAAAAACACTTATGAAAGGAAAAGATATTATGGCAGATATTTTGATAATAGAAGATGAAGAGCCTATTAGAGAATTAATTAAAATGCATCTCTCACTGGCAGGTCATAGTTATGTTGAAGCAGCAGATGGCATGCAAGGTCTGGAGCTTATTAAAAAGACTAATCCAGACTTGATACTATTAGATATTATGCTACCTGGCCTAGACGGCTATGAGCTTTTACCTCACATTAGAAGTAAGGCCATCCCTGTTATTATGATTACAGCCAAAAGCAGTTTAAGTGATAGAATCAAGGGTTTAAATTTAGGAGCGGACGATTACATAACTAAGCCCTTTGAATGTCTAGAAATCATAGCTAGAATAAATGCCCTATTGAGAAGATGCGGAAAAACAAAGGGTATAAAGGGTTTTGATGACATAGAAGTTCATTTAGAAGAAAGAAAAGTCTTTAAAGCAGGTAAGGAAGTGGAGCTGACACCTAAGGAATTTGACCTATTAAACTTCTTTATTGACCATAAGGGTATTGCTATTTCAAGAGAAAAGCTCTTAGAAGTAGTGTGGGAGTATGAATATGAGGGCAGCACAAGAACAGTAGACATGCACGTTCAAAAGCTTAGAAGCAAGCTTAACACCAATAGAATTGTTACCGTTTATAAAATAGGCTACCGATTGGAGATATAATTATGAAGCTTAAGTGGAAAATATATTTTCTTTGTCTCCTTATTTATATCGTGTCCATAATAGTTACAGCAGTAGTAGTAACCTCTTCCTCCTATAACTCAATGATTAAGAAGGAAATTCAACGAAACCTCAATGCTCAAGCTAGCATTAAAAAAAGTTCCCTTCTCTATCTTTTAACTAATATGAAGGATTCTAATAGTAGTGCTAGGCTTGAAGATTACTCCCAGGCTTTAGTTGACATGTTCACTACTAAAAATGTATATCTGCAAATATACTCGCCCCAGGGGGAGCTTATTGCTGACGGCTTTTATTTAGGTCAAGGAAAAAGTAAAGTTGATATTGTAGAGACTTCCTCTAGGGACTACATTCTAAAAACCATAGATAAAAAGCACTATCTATTTATAAATGAAAGGCTAGAATATGGAGGAGACTATGTAATATTAACTACCGTTAACGACGTAAGTCAAATCCAAGAGCAAAAATCAAATATGTACCTCTCATTCCTAAGGGCCTCTCTCATAGGTCTTGTAATAATGTCCTTGTTAGTTATTATGCTTGGGCAGTTTATTACCAATCCCTTAGAGCGCCTTATAACTACCTCTAAAAAAATATCTCAGGGAAATTACAGCCATAGAGTGCCTGTTCAATCCCATGACGAAATAGGTATGCTTTCCCTGCAATTTAATACTATGGCTGAAGAAATAGAAAATAAAATTAAGGAATTGGAGAGAGAAGCCCAAAACAAGCAGGAATTTATAGATAATTTAACTCATGAATTAAGGACTCCTCTCACTTCTATAATAGGCTATTCAGAGCTTCTTCTTGCTATTAAGTATGATGAAAAAAAATTTACTACAGGCCTTGACTTTATTAATTCTGAAGGAAAGAGAATCTTAAATATGGTTAATGGCCTAATGGATCTAATCTTGTCCAGAATGGAAAGCTTGAACATTAGTCCTGCCTCAGTGAAGGAAATCATATCCTCTGCCTGTGAAAGGGTATCTTTAAAAGCAAATGAAAAGCTTATTGAGATTAAAATTGAGGGAGATGACTTCCCTATACCAGTGGATGAAACCTTATTTACCATGGCGATTATTAACCTCTTAGATAACGCCATCAAAGCTTCTCCTGCGGAAAGTACGATAAAAGTATATTATAGCCAATCTAATAACATGGCTAATATCACAATTAACGACCAGGGCTGCGGAATTCCTCAGGAGCATCTTCACAAGATTACAGAGCCCTTTTATAGGGTTGATAAAAGTCGTTCTAGGCAGCAGGGCGGTGCTGGACTAGGCTTAGCTTTAGTAAAAACCATTTTAGATGCTCACCATGCTAGTATTGCTTTTGATAGTGAGCCTGGAAAAGGTACCTCTGTTACCATATCCATAAATTTAGAGGATGTGAAATAAATGAAGAAAACTCTAATTATAGCACTTAGTGCTATATTAATAGCTACTATCCTTTATTCATTCTATTCCCATGGAAGCGTTAAAAATAATAAGGTTTATACTGCAGAAGATTCAGAGTCCACTAAGGATATAGTGAAAATTGATTCCGATATTAAGGATCGAGGTAAAAATAACTTTTTTGATATAAGCAGATATACTAGCAAGCTAAAACAAGGAGAAATTTTTATTACTGTTTCAAAGGATAAAAACACTATCTTTTATATGATTCCCTCCTTTTTGACTCCCTCTACCTATAAAGAAAATAAAGCTGTAGTTTTAAAGGGACGGACCAGTCAAACTGTAAATTTATACGCAAAGGATTTATCCACTGATGATATTACAGTTATTGCTTTAAATATACCCTTCATAACCAGCTACGGTCTTAACAAGGAAGGAAATTTAGCATTTTTTAAGGGTGAAGAATACCTATTGCTATACAATATAAGGGACAAGAAATCTCTGATGGAAAAGGAGCTGGCAAAGGTAAAGGTGGATGCTGCTAGCTGGTCTAGAGATGGAAAAAAGCTATATCTTCAATACTACAACATCCCTAATGGTGCTGTGATTTACACCGATACCTTAAAACTAGTAGAAGCCTATGAATTACCCGATGAGATATTTTATAAGGACGCCTTTAATGAGGATAGCTATTTTGGAGTAATTCAAAATCTAAATAGTAGTAATACCTTACTATCTAACTGCAGTTCTGCCATCATAAACAATCAGGGAGAAAGGCTAAAGGACTTAGGCAATGGCATATATGCCGACAGCTTTGAAAAGTCGGTACTTTTAAAAAATCTAAATAATACTTACAGCTATATTATAAATTTTACTTCTAGCAAAAATCCTATTAAGCTATCTGAAAAGCTAGTATATGATGCAGGCTTCTTATATGACGGTAGCTTATTCTATATTACAGAGGCGGATGATAGCCTTAGAAATATGTTTATACTTCACAGGGTAAACAAGTACGGAAATGAAGTAGACTCCTTTGAGATTTCAGGCAGCAGCCTACTTTTACTGCCAGATGGCAAGCAAGCTTATGTAAATGGACCTGATTTAGAATTTGTGAATTTTGAAAATAATTCTATGTCCGCTTACGGCAGTCTATCTCCTATAGATTCTGAAATAATCTCAAACCTCTATTCTGCCCTAAAGAATTTTAAGACTAATGCCATAGAGGGTAAATCTATAAAAGTATCCCCCTTTTTTACAGAAGCTGCTGCTAATACCTTAGACACCTTATTAGCAGACCTTAAAGGAAGTCTTTCTGAAAGCTTTATCAGCTTGTATTTATCTTCAAATCCAGAGGGAAGGGCTGTAATTACTAACTTTAATCAAATTAACGATTTTTCGGCAGAACTGGAGCTTTTAATAACCGTTAGAACCTATTGGACAATAGATTTTAAAGAGACTTATAAAATAGCAATCATTAAGGATAAAAATCACTGGAAGGTAAGTTCCTTTCATATTAAATAAGGAGGATAACTGACTATGAAAAAAAGCTTACTAATTTTAGGAATAGTACTAGCAATCCTTTTGGGCTTATTCTTTATAAGAGCCAATATAGTTGTAAAGGATGTTAGTCAGCTTGAGCCTAATGAACTGGTGGAAACCTACTATAAAAGCTTAAACTCAAAAGCCCTTGCTACAGCAAAAAGCTGCCTGTCAGATGAGTATGCACAAAATTTCTCAGTTCTATATGAATTAAATACACTATATATAAGTGACCTTTCTGTCAGTGAACCATTTGAAACACCTTATCATGGTTCAAACTATAAAGAGGTGCAGATATCAGTAGAATATAATGCTTATTACATCAAAGAACAGGCTTCTGCTAATGGCAAACATATAAGATTTATATATGTAGCCAAGGAAACGGAAGATTCGCCATGGAAGATTATTAGCATAGGGACAGGGCCTTAAATATTATTAGGAGTTGAGTTAAGTTTATGAAAAGAAATATTGCTATTATAATTATAGGGCTACTGTTGTTTGTACTAGCCAGCAGCTACTACTTCCTAGAAAAAAGAAAACCAAAAATAGGATCACAATTAATTATAACGGATACAGAAAAAGAGGTTCTTTCCTATTTAAAAAGTAAAAACTACGAGGTAATAGAATTTAATGATAAAAGCTATTATCAATATATATTGACTGAAGAGATGCTTAAGGATGAATCAAAGTCTGCAATATGGTCCAACATCAAAAACCCAAAGGAATACCTAGGAAAGAACATAGAAGAGCACTATGCCGTTGTATCAAATCATCCTCTTCAAAAAAAATATCCTGATAAAAGAATCCTTTTAAAAATATTAAAAGTAGAAGACCAGATTATTGGTGGATTTGCTATAGTTGAGCCAGAGTATGGCACTATATATAATTTAGATGGTAGTAAAATAATAAGTAAATAAGGAGGGTGTGGAAGTCTACTGATTCAGCAGCTTTCCACACCCTTTTTTAAAATCTATTTAAGCTATCTTCTATTATAGTCCTTTTTCGTATGCCTCTACCATCTTCTTAACCATTGTTCCACCAACATACCCATTTTGTCTGGAAGTAAGATTACCCTTATCGATGTTTTCATAATTAGCTAATCCTATTTCGCTAGCTACCTCTGCCTTAAATCTGTTTAATCCCTGCTTTGCTTCTGGAACTAAAACTCTATTGTTACTTCTTGATGCCATCTTTGTTACCTCCTTTAATATGGTTTTGGTTTTTTATTGGTTTGTATTATAAGTTTGTGCAGTTTATTAACTAATACACTATGAAAAGGGAGGTAACACAACCACTATTTACCGTTTAAATTATTTGCAAACTCTTTGGATAAGTATTTAACACTTCGCAACCTGTTTCTGTTACTAAAACTAAATCCTCTATTCTTACACCTAACTTTCCAGGCAGATAGATTCCTGGCTCTACAGAGAAAATCATTCCCGGTCTTGCTTCTAACTCACTCACAGAGCTTACATCGGGGAACTCATGGACTTCAACTCCTATATTATGCCCCGTTCTATGGGTAAAATATTTACCATAGCCAGCTTTTTCAATAACTTCTCTAGCAGCTTTATCAATTTCACATAGTCTTACACCAGGCTTTACTGCTTCTATGCCCTTTCTATTAGCCTCCAAAACTAAGTTATATACCAGCTCTGCTTCCTGAGATACCTTTTTGTAAAATACGGTTCTTGTCATATCGGAGCAATACCCCTTGGTAAGTCCACCTATGTCTAGAATTACACTATCACCTTCTTGTATAGCTGTAGAATCAGAGCTATGATGAGGCTCCGCAGCATTGGCTCCATAGGCAATCAAGGGATAAAAAGAAAAGCTGTAGGTTTCATATTTTTCATATACATCAGCAAGAAGCTTGCATACCTTTCTTTCATCATAACCCTGCTTAACAAGCTCTATTGCCTCTGCCATTACCTTATCGTTTATGGCAGAAGCCTCTTTCATAAGCCTAATCTCTTCCTCATCCTTTATCATTCTAACCTCATCCATTATAGGAGAGCCATTTACAAAGCTTATACCCTTCTTTAATTCCATAAGTCTTATTAAAAAATGAGAAGGCCAAACCTTATCAATACCTAGAATCTTATCCTCAACTAAGTCAGCTAATATTTTAACCGCATCTTCTCTGTCGTTATACACCAGCTTTTCTAGACTAGTATATTCCTCCAAGGGGAATAACTCATTTATTATAAGCTTACATTGTCCCTTTGCATTTATGTAAAGCACCAGCATTCTTTCTCCTGCTTCTATCCAATGTCCTGTTAAGTAAAAAATAGAGGCAGGATTAGAGATTATCATTTGCTCCAAATTGTTCCGTATCATATTCTCAATTACTTTATTTAATCTTTTTATATTCATCCTTAATCCTCCTGTGGTCTTTCAGCCTTACTTTCCATTTACTGTGTTAAACTTGATTTCACACCTATTAGTATAGATTATTACAGCTCATTTTAAAACCACATATTTTTATATATTATTTTTAAAAATAATATTGCTATCGTAATTCATTTATGATATAAATAATTGAAATTATAATTATGCAATGTTTGTATAATTATATTGAAATTTGCTAACTAACCTTTCTCTAGCCCTTAGGGCTTAGGGAGGGTTTTTATACTTTATAAATAATTTACTTATTCTTTATTAATAAAGGAGTTGATAAGGGTTGACACACTCAATGGTAAAATTGGACCATGTTGTAAAAGTATTTGATGATGCAGATCATGATCAGAATCACGCTGCTGTTAATGATATTTCCCTGGAAATTATGGAGGGTGAATTTCTTACCATATTAGGCCCCAGCGGCTGTGGCAAAACTACAACTTTGAGAATGATAGCAGGCTTTGAAAGATGCACTCAAGGATACATTTATATTGACGGTGAAGATGTTTCTTCAAAGGCCCCATACGAGAGAAAGGTAAACACTGTTTTTCAAAGCTATGCTTTATTCCCTCATATGAGCATATATGATAATATAGCCTTCGGTCTAAACTTAAAAAAGGTGCCAAAGGCTGAAGTTGATAAGAGAGTAAAAGAAATGTTAAAGATGGTACAGCTTGAGGGCATGGAGAAACGAATGCCAGAACAGCTAAGCGGTGGCCAAAAACAACGTGTTGCAATTGCTAGAGCAATTATTAATAAACCAAAAGTATTGCTCTTAGATGAACCATTGGGGGCCCTAGATCAAAAGCTCCGAAAACAGATGCAGGTAGAATTAAAGCATCTGCAACAACAGCTTGGTATTACATTTATCTTTGTTACTCACGATCAAGAGGAAGCTCTTACCATGTCAAATAGAATATGTATAATGAACAATGGTAAAATAGAGCAGGTTGGTACACCAGATGAAATCTATGAAAGACCAGCCACTAAATTCGTTGCAGACTTTATTGGTGAAACTAACATATTTGATGCTAAAATCAAAGGTTATGAAAGCGGACAAGTTAAAGTTACTATAGAAGATGGACAAGATGTTATATTAAATTCATCAACTCCTATTGATAAGGATACTGTTTGCTTTGCTATTAGACCTGAGAGATTGAAGATAAAACCAGCTCCTGCCGCCAGGGATTCCTATTTTAAGGCAAAATATAAGGAAAAAATATATATAGGCTCCTCTATTAAAACTATTGTTACTTTAGCTAATGGAAAGCCTGTTACTATTAGCACTCCCGCTGGAGAAGACTACAATTTAAGTGACAGCTCCGGGGAATTATATATAACTTGGAATCCTGAAAATGCGGTGGTGATCAGAGAATGAATACAGAAGTAAAAAATATGGAACCTCCTCCTGGAAAAAAGGGCAAGCTTAATTTTTCTAGGAGGCTTAGCGGTGGCTTAATAACTTTAGCACCAATTTCCTTATGGATGCTTGCCTTCTTTATTGCACCAATTATCATCATTGTAGTTGTTAGCTTTTCTAAAAGGACTATAGTTGGTACCATTGATTATAGCTTTACCTTGTCTAACTATGGTAGAGCCTTTGACTTGAATTATCTTAAGATTTTAGGGAACTCCCTTTGGATTTCCTTACTAACTACTTTATTATGTCTAGTTTTTGGTTATCCTTTTGCATATTTTATAGCAAGGGCTTCAAAAAAATATAGGTCTATCTTGCTAATGCTAATAATACTACCTTTCTGGACAAACTCCTTGATAAGAACCTATGCTTGGATGATTCTATTACGTACAGAAGGGATAATTAATACCTATTTAATGAACTGGAATATAATAAAAGAACCAATACAAATGCTATATACAGAAGGTGCAGTTCTAGTAGGAATGCTTTATACTATGTTCCCCTTTATGGTACTGCCCTTATATTCAACTATAGAAAAGCTAGATTTCTCACTTTTAGAAGCAGCTGCAGATTTAGGAGCAAACCCAAGAAAAACCTTCTTGAAGGTTACTTTGCCCTTAACCAAGTCAGGAATACTATCTGGCTGTCTTCTAGTTTTCGTACCTACTTTAGGTCTCTTCTTTATACCAGACCTAATGGGAGGAAGTAAGATTACTTTAATTAGTAACCTTATAAAAAATCAGTTCCTACAATCTAGAAACTGGCCCTTTGGATCTGCAATGTCAATAATTGTAATGTTATTAATGTTTATATTGATTAAGATCTTTACAAGACTAGGCGGTTCTAAGGACAAGTTGGAGGTGATGTAGGATGAAAAAGAATTCAAAATTCAGTATAGTTTATAACTTTATTGTATACCTGTTTTTATATGCGCCAATTTTAATTCTTGTCCTATTTTCCTTCAATGAGTCCAAGCTTAACGCTGTATGGACAGGCTTTAGCTTAAAATGGTACAAGAGTTTATTTGCTAACGAATCCATATTAACCGCCTTAAAAAATACTTTGATTATAGCAGTAACAAGCACCATTTTATCTGTAATGCTTGGCACTGTTACTGCTGTTGGTATGTACCGCTATAAATTTAGAGGAAAGGGACTTTTGGATGCCATACTTTTTATACCTATAGTTATTCCTGAAATAGTTATGGGTATTGCTATGCTTTCATTTTTCTCTATGGTACAGGATACCTTAAACTTTGAAATGGGCTTAATAACCCTTATTATTGCCCATGTAACCTTCAGCGTATCTTATGTTGTTACCGTTGTACGCTCTAGGCTGGATGGCTTTGATAAGCATTTAGAGGAAGCTGCCATGGACTTAGGAGCTACCCCTCTTCAAACCTTCTTTAAGGTAACCTTACCAGTTATTATGCCTGGCATTGTTTCTGGAGGCTTGCTTGCTTTTACCTTATCCCTTGATGATGTAATAATAAGCTTCTTTGTAGCTGGAGCAGAAAGTACAACCTTACCTTTGAAGGTTTTATCAATGGTTAAGTTTGGTGTAACTCCTGAAATAAACGCCTTGTCAACTATTATGTTGCTGATTACAGTGATTATGGTAGTTTTGATGGAATTACTAAACAAAGCCTCAGCAAATAAAAAGAGAGTTCTTAGATTTGCTTCTATATTCCTAGTGGCTATAATAGCTGTTTCCTCTGGTATTGCTACCTTAGCTCATATTGGACAGAAGCCTAAGGAAGAATTGAATATATTTAACTGGTCAGAATATCTACCACAATCTGTTATAGATAAGTTTGAAGAAGAATATAACATAAAGGTTAACTATTCAACCTTCTCCTCCAATGAGGAAATGCTAGCTAAGCTTCAAGCTGGAGCCAACAATTATGACCTAGTGGTAGCTAGCGACTATATGGTGGAAACCTTAATTAAGCAGGATATTTTACAGGAGATTAATAAGGACAATATTCCTAACATAAAATATATGGACCCAGCAGTAATGGACCTAAGCTTTGATCCAGGAAACAAATTCAGCATCCCTTATATGTGGGGTGACGCAGCCATAGCTGTAGATACTAGCAAGGTAGATTTTGAAATAACAGGCTACAAGGATCTTTGGAATCCAAAGCTAGCCAACTCCATAGTTGTGTTAGATGACCAAAGAGCCATAATTGGCATGGCACTGAAAAAGCTAGGCTATTCTATAAATGAGACAGACCCCAAGGCCTTAGCTAAGGCTGAACAGGAATTGTTAGACCTTCAAAAAAATATTAAGGCCTATGACAGCGATAGTCCAAAGACCCTGCTAATAAATGGTGAAGCCTCTGTAGGCTTTGTATGGGGAGCAGAAGTATCCCTAGCTATGAGAGAAAATAAAAATCTAAAATGCGTTATCCCTGAGGAAGGTATCTTTATTCAACAGGATAACTTTGTAATACCTAAGAAGGCCAAAAACGTCAAAGGCGCAGAGCTTTTCATGGACTTCATAATGCGACCTGAAATAAGCGTGGAAATATCTAATGAATTCCCTTACGCAAACCCTAATACAGGCGCTTGGGAAATCATGGACGAGTCCATACTAAATGATATTGCCGTATATCCACCAACAGAAGCTGTTGAGACTGGCGAACACCTTAAGGATATTGGTAATAATATAGACCTCTTTGATAAGATTTGGTCAAATATTAAGAAATAAGAGAAACCTTTGCTTTTAGCTAGATAGTTAAAAGCAAAGGTTTTTATTTTGGTTTCTTATAAATATGAGACTTTAATACATCCTTAAAGTATAATAAAAATATAAATTATTGCCAGCAGTAATAAAAGATGCATTAAAGTTAAACACTTTAATGGGAATAGGGAGGATATTAAAATTGAATACTTTCGGAACACAGTATATAAATAAGTCAGTAGAAATACCTTTAGAAAAACATAACTTAGTAGAAAAATCTAATAAAGAAGTTCTTGATATCATGGAGGTTCTACATAAGTTAAAGGATGGATATAGAAAGAGAGACATAGAAAAGGTTGAGGATTTTGTTGAGGAACTTTTCATAAGGGGAGATGAAACTTGTATTCTTGGTACTGGAACAGATGAATTATTCTTAGGAATTGAACAAGTGAAAGAATTACTTAAAAGTGACTGGCAATATTGGGGTGATGTCAATATAGATTTAGAAAATATATATATTGATAAGAAAGATGATGTAGCTTGGTTTGCTACTACAGGTACTCTTAAAAATACCTTTGAAGATACTAATGAAAGATATGATAATTATGTTAATTTTATAAAAAATAAAGCCAACGACTCTGAGCTTTCACCAAAACAGAAAATCACATTTATTAACTGGGTTTTGGCTCTAACATATCACCAAAGGACAGAGAAAAAAAGAGAATATTTATGGCCTCTTCGTTTAAGCGGAGTTCTTTTAAATGATAATGGCAGATGGAAATTTACCCATATCCAATTTTCAATGCCAAAAGCAAATTTTCCAGATGAACGTTTTGAAAACTCTAAAGTACATCTTGATAGTTATAACAAGCAGAATGAAATTGCAGATAAATATTTGAATAATCAGTTGGATTCAGAAGTAAGATCACTACTAAAAAGTTTAGAAACAGAATTAGTTGGACAAAAGAACCTTTCAAAAGAATTGCTAAGTGAATATTTTACTGTCGATAATATTCCTTATATCATTGCACCAGATAACAAATGGTCTGTTGGGATAGACCAAATAAAGGATTTCTTTACTGAAAGCAATGGCACTACCCTTTCTTTAGATTTAGAGCATACTATATCTTCAAAACATAGCGAAGTTACATGGGTTACCCTTTGTGGAACACTGAAGAAAACTTTAACAGAAGATGAAGCTTATTCACAGGTTTTAGATGAACTTGAAAGTTTGCTTCAAGCTAATATTTCATCAAAAGAAAAACTATTCGCTATACATAGAAGTATAGCATATACACTAAAAGAAAGTGCCACTGGACAAGATTATACATGTCCTATTAGGCTTACGGCAGTAGTACTGAAGAATCAGATAGGAAAACCCGCCTTCCAGCATATACACTTTTCTTTTCCTTTCTATTGGATACTTGAAGGTAAATTGAATAGTCTTTAAAGCTCTTTATAACAATAAAGAGACTGTTGCATAGCAATCAGTTCTTCCGCAACAGTCTCTTTTTAATTCTATGGCAAT
Source organism: Clostridium sp. UBA3947 (assembly GCA_002385545.1). GTDB lineage: Bacteria > Bacillota > Clostridia > Clostridiales > Clostridiaceae > Clostridium_AU. The sequence goes on along the minus strand of DGDR01000224.1, from coordinate 21,664 downwards.
CTATTTGCCCATATTAAATACATCCATCTTCTCCACAGACATTTCTTTGCCTAGTCTTCTTGTAACTTCCAACAAGGCCCTCATGGTATCTAGGGCAGTTATAACCTCAATATTTCTTTCAATAGCTGTTCTTCTTATAATAAAGCCATCCCTATGGGAGTCATTTCCCTTAGTTGGAGTATTGATAACTAAATCTACTTCCTTATTTTTTATAACGCTAAGCAGGTTAGGCTCTCCCTCTTTAATCTTCTTAACTTCCCTTACCTCAAGACCAGCGTCCTTTAAAAGCTTGGCTGTACCGCTGGTAGCTATAAAGCTGTAGCCTAAGCTTGCAAGACCCTTAGCAATTTCTAAAAATTCTTCTTTATCATGGTCATTTATTGTAGCCAAAACTACTCCTGTATTTTTCTCTAACTGCATATCGGAAGCTAGGAATCCCTTATACAAGGCTTCATATACATCCTTGCCTACCCCTAGAACCTCTCCAGTAGATCTCATTTCTGGTCCTAAGGAAATTTCAACTCTTGGTAGTTTTTGTGTGGAGAATACAGGAACCTTAACTGCCACTATATCTGGCTCCTTGTATATATCTGTGCCATAGCCAAGATTAACAAGCTTTTCTCCTAACATAACCTTAGTTGCAAGCTCTACAATTGGCACTCCACTAACCTTACTAATATAAGGTACTGTTCGGCTAGCTCTTGGATTTACCTCAATAACATATAATTGATTTTTATATTCTATAAACTGTATATTAATCATACCCTTAATACCTATAGCCAAAGCTAGCATTTTAGTGTATTCTAGCACCTTTTCCTTTATTTCAGCAGAAACATTTTGTGTAGGATATATAGTTATACTGTCTCCAGAGTGTACCCCTGCTCTCTCCAAATGCTCCATTATTCCTGGTACTAGCACATTTTCTCCATCGCAAATAGCATCTACTTCAATTTCCCTTCCCATAAGATACTTGTCTATAAGCACTGGATTCTTCTTATCCTTTGCAAAGGCATTTTCCAAATAGAACTTTAATTCTTCTTGGTTATAAGTAATTTCCATACCCTGTCCACCAAGCACGTAGGACGGTCTAACTAATACAGGATATCCAAGGGCCTCTGCATCCTTTAAGCCTTCCTCTAAGGTCCACACTGCCTTACCCTTTGGTCTAGAAATTTTCAACTCCTCCAGCAAGGCTTCAAATTTTTCTCTGTCTTCTGCTATATCAATTTGCTCTGAAGTAGTTCCTAGGATATAAATATTCTTTTCCTTTAAGAACTTAGCTAGCTTTATAGCTGTTTGTCCACCAAATTGTAGTATTACTCCATAAGGCTTTTCCTTGTCTATAATACTTAATACATCTTCCTCTGTTAATGGTTCAAAATACAATTTATCAGAGGTATCAAAGTCTGTACTTACAGTTTCAGGATTGTTGTTTATAATTATGGTTTCAATGCCCAGTTTTCTCAAAGCCTTAATAGCATGAACTGAGGCATAATCAAATTCTATACCCTGACCAATTCTAATAGGACCAGAGCCTATAACCACAACCTTCTTTCTATCAGAAACCTGTACCTCATCGTACTCACTATAGGTTGAGTAGTAGTAAGGTGATAAGGCCTCATACTCGCCAGCACAGGTATCTACCATTTTATATACTGGCTTTATGTCCCATTTTATTCTTAACTTATATATATCATCAGGACTAACCTTAAGAAGATGTCCTATACCCTTATCAGAGAAGCCCATCCTTTTTAACTCATAGAGATAATCTCTTTCAAGCTTATCTATAGTCATCTTCTTTAGCTTTTCTTCTTTGTCTACAATATTCTTTAGCTTTTTAACGAAGAATACATCTATGCCTGTTATTTGAGATATCATTTCTATTCTATAATTTGCTCTAATCATTTCTGCTAGGGCAAATACTCTTTCATCGTCAGGAGACATAACCTTTTCCTTAAGCTCAGCTAAGGATAGCTTCTTCATCCCTTCATGCTCTAGGGTATACCTACCTAGTTCCAAGGAACGAATTCCCTTAAGGAAGGCAGCCTCGAAACTGCTACCTATGGCCATTACCTCTCCTGTTGCCATCATTTTTGTACCCAGTCGTCTCTCTGCTCCAAAGAATTTATCAAAAGGCCACTTAGGTATTTTTACAACTACGTAATCTATGGTTGGTTCAAAGCAAGCATAAGTCTTTTTAGTAACTGCATTTTGAATTTCATCCAATCCGTAGCCTAGGGCCACCTTGGTTGCAACCTTAGCTATTGGATAGCCTGTTGCTTTAGAAGCTAGAGCAGAAGAACGGCTAACTCTAGGGTTAATTTCAATAACTGCATATTCAAAGCTATTTGGATTTAAGGCAAACTGTATGTTGCAGCCCCCTTCTATGCCTATAGCATTTAATATGTCCATAGAAGCCTTTCTTAACATCTCACATTCCTTATAGGAAAGGGTTTGAGTTGGAGCTACTACTATACTATCACCAGTATGAATTCCTACTGGGTCTACATTTTCCATATTACAGATAGTTATGCAGTTGCCGTAGTGGTCTCTCATAACCTCATACTCAATTTCCTTCCAGCCCTTAACGCTCTTTTCCAAAAGAACCTGTCCAATAGGACTGAGAGCAAGTCCTTGTCCAAGAATACATTCCAATTCCTCATCATTGTTAGCGATACCGCCACCAGTCCCACCTAAGGTGTAGGCTGGTCTAATAATTACAGGATAGCCTATCTTCCTGCAAAATTCCTTACCAGCTTCAATGTTGGTTACTATTTCGCTTTCAATACAAGGCTGGTTGATTTCCTTCATAGCACTTCTAAAGAGATCTCTATCTTCACCTTTTTTTATAGCCTCAATAGGAGTTCCTATAACCCTAACCCCATATTTATCAAGAATTCCTTTATCGTACAGCTCCACTGCCATATTAAGTCCAGTTTGTCCACCCATACCTGCAATAATGCTGTCTGGTCTTTCCTTAGCAATAACCTTTTCCACAAATTCTATGGTTATAGGTTCTATATAAATTTTATCTGCTACTTCCTTATCTGTCATAATAGTGGCAGGATTACTATTTATTAAAACTACCTCTATTCCTTCTTCTTTTAAGGCCTCACAAGCCTGGGTTCCAGAATAATCAAATTCGGCAGCCTGTCCAATTACTATAGGACCAGAACCTATAACTAAAACCTTTTTTATACTTTTATCCAATGGCATAACGTTACCCCCAAATCTTAAATTAAAAATCTAGCTTTACTATTGATTAAAGAATTTATAAAAGCCTCTTACTTTTATAGTGAAAGAAAACTGTTATAAATATCATTGTCATCCTTAGGATTAGCTGCAACTTCAGGATGAAACTGCACACTGAATATTGGAAGGGTATTATGCTTCATTCCCTCTATAGTTCCATCATTTACATTGATATGAGTAGCAGCGGTATCCTCTGGTAGCTTATCTACATAGTATCCATGATTTTGTGAGGTTATGATAACTCTATTATCTTCCAAACTCCTAACAGGATGATTGGATCCTCTATGACCAAAGGTCAGCTTATTAGTGCTACCGCCCAAGGCTAAGGCTAAAAGCTGATGGCCTAGGCATACACCTGCTAGAGGTTTCTTTCCTATTAGCCCCTTAATATTTTCTATGCACTCCTTTAGGTCCCTTGGATTTCCTGGACCGTCTGATAAAAATACTAAATCAGGCTTTACCTCTAATACCTCCTCATAGCTTGAATAAGCAGGAAATACTGTCACCTTGCAGTCTCTATTTACAAAAGCCTTTAATGTACTAGCCTTTATGCCGTAATCTAGTATAGCTACATGCTTACCTTTTCCCTCAATAGTATAAACCTTATCTGTTGTAACCTTTTTTACCCCATCGGAATTTGAGAAGTCTTCAAACTTACTCTTAATATAGTCATCGCTTATTTGCTCTAAGGTTATTATTCCCTTCATGGTGCCTTGATCTCTTAAAACCTTTGTAAGGGCTCTAGTATCTATTTTTTGCAAGCCCATAATCTTATTATTTTTTAGATAATCCTCTAAGCTTATTTCGCATCTAAAGTTATTGGGATAGTCACAAGCTTCCTGTACTATAAGACCTTTAACCTTAGGGCTAGAAGATTCTACATCCTCTAAGTTCAATCCATAATTTCCTATTAAGGGATAGGTCATAACAACAATTTGGCCATAATAAGAAGGATCTGTTAAGATCTCCTGATAGCCACTCATTGCTGTATTGAACACTACTTCCCCTACTGTTTCCTCTAAGTATCCAAAAGCCTCCCCTTGAAAAACTATTCCATTTTCTAAGATAAGTTTTGCTTTCATACCGTACCTCCTAACAACTATATAAAGTACACAGTTACGGAGTGTTTAAGTTAAAAGACAAAATAAAAGGATAATAAAGAGAATAAGTATACACTTTTCTCCTCACTATCCTTAAACCTTATCTTTATTAAATTTTATCTCACAGACAGAATAGTCCTTATGACAAAAAAACATAAACATTTTATACTCCCTTTCTGGCCTCACGGGACCAATTTAAAGTGTACTCTTATAAAAGATTCTAATAAATATATCCAACACTGTCAAGTGAAAAATAACCTTCAAAAAAGGACTTTCTTCGCCATTTACACCTATTGTAACCCTTTTTCTTTCAGTTTGTTTTCAAAGCTTCGTACTGCTTCTTTTAATTTCCAAGTCCTGCTACTCAACAAATTATCTCATAGCCTTCTCTGTATAATAAGCAATACCTATGGCACCTGGTCCAACATGAAGTCCTACTACTGGTCCTATATCACAAATTTTAATATCAAAGTCCATTTTAATTGCTTCTTTAATTTTACTTACAGTTTCCATGGCACCTTCAAGACAATTGATATGGTGCACTATTATTTCACCGATACCGTAACTCTTAATATCATCGTAGAGCTTATCTATCATAAACTCTATTCCCTTTTTCTTTGTTCTTACCTTCGTTAGCATGGTGGTAGTTCCGTTTTCTACCGTTAAAATTGGTATAATGTTTAGTATGTTCCCTAGCAAGGCGCTAGCTTTACCTATTCTACCACCCTTCTTTAAATAGGTTAAATTATGAGGAACAAAAACAAATCTGCTTCTTTTCATATTTTCTTCTGCCGCTTCTTTAACCTGTTGAAGGTCCTTACCTTCCTTAGCTGCTTTCGCTGCTGCTATAGCTGCAAAGCCAAGCTGCATACAGTTAGATTTAGAATCTAAAATCTCAATTTGGGCCTGAGGATACTTTTCTAATACCATTTCTCTTACCATATGGGCAGAGGAATAAGTACCACTCATTTCTGAGGATATAAAGATACAGAAAAGACTATCTCCTTCCTTTACCACAGACTCCATTATTTCCTTCATCTCTGCTACAGAGGGCTGAGAGGACATTGGTATACCTTTTTGCTCCATTTTTTTATAAAAGCTTTCATTATCTATATCTACTTCCTTAAATTCTTCATCCTGAAACTTAACACTTAAGGATACTTTTATTATGTCTAATTCCTTAAGAAGCTCATTATTTATATAGCTGGTGCTATCAGTTAAAACTTTTACTGACATAAAACTCATCTCCATATTTAATATATAGTTTTAAAAACCACTATCGCTTATAGCAATATATTCCATTGTGGTATTCATTTCCTTGTAGACTTATTATAACATCTTATAAGCTATTTGAAAATACAATTTGAAAAATATTCTAAAAAAAGAAGCATACAAGATTTGACAAGATATTAAATGAAAATAAGAGGCTGCTGCACAACTACAGCTTGCTAGTTGTGCAACAACCCCTTATTTATAAATTCTAGCCATCAATTTTGTCGGAGGATTTCTTTCGTTTCTTACTAAAGAACACAAAGGCTGCTCCTGCTATTATTAGTATTGCTCCTGCAATGCTTAATATTTTGAAATTTATTGTGGATCCTGTCTTAGGTAGTGGCTTGCCATTTTCATCTACGGTATTACTATTATCATTTTTGTCCTTATCCTGTTCATTTGGCTTCTTGCTATCCTCTTTATTTATGTTAGTGATATTTACTTCTCCATAGGTTGTATTGCCTGCATAGTCTGTAACTCTTGCATAAAGCTTGCGATTGCCATCCACCTTTACCGGTTCAGTATATACAAACCATTTTTCCTTATCAAAGCTAAACTCTATAGCTTCTATATCCTTATCATTGGCGTTAGCCTTAATTTCTACGAGCACAGCCTTGTTCGTTGGCTTGTTATCGTAAATGAAGATTGGAGCCTTAGGCGCCTCCTTATCCTGAATTACGTCTATAACTACTTCTGTAGAATTGCCTAGCTTATCATTTGCCGTAAAGGTAAGCTTACCATTACCCTTCACCGGCACTTCATGGGTAAATTCCTGTTTATTAGCTTCCTTTCCTATTAAAGGATACTTATCACTGATTGCAATTTTGCTGCCATTAATATAGAAGGTGTAACCAAAGGTGTTATCGCTAACCTCACCCTTAATTGCTAGCTTATCTTTATTTGTATATATCTTTCCATCATTTTTAATGGTTGGTTCTTTTATGCTAAAGCTTGGTGCCTCTATATCGTACAGAACCTTATATCCCTTTTCACAGACAACTTCTCCAGCCTGATTTTCTGCATATACCTTTACTACATTCAAGCCATCCTCTAAAGCAACATCAAAGGTAAAGGTTAAATCATCTTTTACTTTAACGTCCTTATCATTTATCTTGAATACCTTTAATGGTTCTCTAACCTTACCTTCAATAGTATATACCCCATTCTTAGTATTTTCCTTATTTGCTACTGTTATTAGGTAAAGGTTGTAAATGTCTACTATACCATTTTTAATATCCTCTTCTTCAGTAACAAAGAATATTTCATATTCAGTCGTTAAATAGGATTCGTCATAAGCTTTTATAAAGAAGGCAGTGTTACCAGATATCTCAAGTTCATACTCAAAGCTACCATCATCATTTAAAGATATACTATCGCTGTTAATTACTACTCCCTCAACTTTTACATTATCAGTTACTTTACCCTTTATAGTAACTGACTTGGTATTACTATCAAGATATACAATGCCATCCTTTTCTACTTTTGGTTCTGTAATAGTTATTACTGGCGGTTCTGTATCGCTCTTGAAAACATAACTCTTATCAAAGATAACCTTTCCTTCATTATCTTGGGCTACAACCCTAACTGTATTGTTGCCAGGTTTTAAATTGATTTTTTCTTCAAACCTTCTAAAGCCATCTCTTTCTTTTATTGCTACTTCCTTGTCATTTATTTTTAAGGTTTTAACTTCAGCTGTAACCTTTCCCTTTAAATCCAAGGTATCTTTATCAACCCACATTCCATCCCATATGAAGGCATCAAAGGAAAATGGTTCAGGATTTCCAACTTGAATTTCTGCCTGATATTCAGCAAAATTACCTGCATTATCTGGAACGACTATTAATATGTTATTAAAAGCATTTTCCTCCAACTCCAATTCACAACTATAAGTATTACCATTTCTAGTAATTGGAACACCCATATCTATACTTTCAGTTGTATTTAAGGTTATAAGAAGATTATCAACTCCACTTAAGTTATCCGTAGCAGTCCATTCCAGCTTATACTTTCCATTTTGCACTACCTTAGGAGATTTTAATTCTATTACTGGTGGCTCTGTATCTAACTTTACTGGCATTTCTATAGATTCCTCTTTGGCATTTGGCATATCTGCCTTTGCAGTAACCCTGATATAATACTGTCCCTGAGGTGCTTTGGTAATCTTACCAGTAGACCAATCATAAATTGTTCCATCCCAAGCACAGTCCTCCAACAGCGTTCCTGCAATTAATCCTCCATATATTCTATACATTTCATCCTCTAAGAGCTCTTTTCTAACATTGTATTTCCTACCTACAGTAGTTACCAATTCCTTGTTTGCATTTAATACATCTACCCTTAGCTCTTTAGCATTTCTAAGGAAATAAACATTAGGTATTATAAGCTCATTATATATATCACCATTTGGTGAAAAAGCAATTAAATCAGGATTTATGCTATACAAATCCTCTTCTGTGTCGCCACCATATATACCTAATCTATTGATACCCCAACTACACTTACCTAATAATGTGGTTCCTACATGAGTCTTTGCATTTGGAGTTATTTTCTTAAAATACTCTCCAAATAAGCGTTTTGTATAGGAAGCTGTTTTTGAACCTTCTTCCCAAGCTGGTACATCTAGAATAGTCATGTCAGCCCAATTACCATAGAAGCCCATAAAAGGCACTGTTAAAGTTGGCTTGTTTTGAGATTTTAGTCGTAAAAAGCCCTCTGCAAATTGCTGTTTAGCAAAGCTACTTGGTAATTTAATAGTCATTTTTACTGTAGTTTGTCCATTAGCTGGCACAGTTATACTATTTTGGCTTAGGGATATACTACCACCTTCAATTAATGCACTCTTAACAATCTTACTTTGTGGATCTGCCTTTTCTGTCATTAGGTAGCTCTTATCTAAGGTATAGGTAGTGGCAGTATTACCAATATTCTTAAGGGTTAATGTAACTTCTGTAGTCTGTCCTATTTCCTTTAGTTCTATTGCAGCACTTCCCTTGCTATCAGTTACAATAACCTCATTGTTGATAGCATTTTTTATTTGAATCATACCTGCCCCCTGTCTTCTTGGTGAGTGGGGTAGGTTATTATCATCCATCTGAACTTCTGCAGTATTAATAACTAAGTTCTTTGCAAACTCAACTAATTCTCGTCCCTTTAAGTTTGAATTTTTAGCCTTTAAGCTTTGAATAACTAAGGCTTGTGCTCCAGCTACGTGAGGAGCCGCCATTGAGGTTCCACTCATATTTTGATATTTATTATCATTGGCTAAGGAGTAAATCTTTCCACCAGGTGCTGTTATTTCTGGCTTAAAGCCTAAATTTGGTGCTGGTCCCCAGGAGGTGAAATAAGACATCCCCTCGTCAAAATTTGGATGAATCTGTTCACCTAATATATACTTAATATTTTCATAAGACGCAACTGCTAAAGCATCTTTAGCTGCTGCAGGTGCTGAAATTGTGCCCGTATCTGCTATGTCAAGTAAATTTTGGATATGCTTACCGCTATAAAAATCTGAGGTAGAAGTTCCTTCATTACCTGCTGCTACTACAACTAGTACCCCTTGATCCGTTGCATTCTTAATTGCTATTTGCTGAGGACTATCAGGGTCTTGATAGCCAGCATACCATCCTAAGCTCATATTTATTATATCTGCCCCATGAATAACTGAATCTTCAATTGCTGCAATTATATCATCTTCATAAATGCCACCAATATCGTCTTTTCTATTAGAGCTTACCTTCATGGCTAAAAGTTGTGCCTCTGGTGCCACACCTTGAATTCCCTTAAAGGCTTCTGAGGAACTTTTATCAGCATTACCTGCTATTATTCCTGCAACGTGTATACCATGCATATTTGTAGCAGGATTCTTATCTATTATATCTGTATTGTAATCAGCAAAGTTAAAACCGTAAGGTATCTTTTCTGAAAAATACTTTCCTGGTCCTTGAGGGTTGGTGTCCTTTAATTTAGCAGCCCTTCTTCCGCTTTCTGTTAACACCAAGTCTTTATGGTTAGGGTCTATACCAGAATCTATAACTGCTATAACCATTCCCTCTCCCTTGTAATTCAACTCTTCCCAAACTTCGTAAACCTGAGTAAGCTTCTTAGCATATTGCAAATCAAAGTAACCTAGACTTGCTTCTGTTACCTTTGCTACACCTGGTATCTTTTGAATTTTAGCTATATCTTCTCTTTTTGCTGTTATACTAAAACCATTTATTAAATATCCATAGGATCTCTTTACTTTATTTCCGGTAATTTGCTCAATCTGCCTAATAACAGAGCTTTGATTATTCTTTACAGAATTAACTTCAGCTTGTACCTTAGAAAAATTCTCCTTACCTTGACTATCCTTGATAGGAGCCTTAGTAACTGCTGCTGCACTTTGAAGCTGTACAATTAATCTAACCTCTGCCTTTGGATCAGTTTCAGCTTCCGCCTTCTTTAACTTCTCATTAAAGTCAGGAATTTTTTTCTCTAGCTGACTCTTGAGCATTTCCGGAGAATATTTCTCAAAGCCTCTTTTAGCATATTTTTCTTGGATTTTTTCCTTAATCTTTTCGGTAGTCATTACCTCTGTGGTCTTGGCACTTTTTTGTGCTTCTTGCATATCTGCCCTTGTGTCATGTCTTGGCATAATAATAGCAACGGATATTGCTATCACTAATACTAAAAAGATTGATAAGATCTTTTTTCTTGAATGTCTCATTTTTTCTCGCCCCTTTTCTTAACCTTAAAATTTATATATATGTCCAATTTCAGCTTCCTTGTTACAGAAGGCTAGCTCTGAAACTGGATTTTTATCTTTAAACCCACCTTTTTCTAGCTACATTTATATCAGCATGTATCCTGCTAGAAACATAAAAACTAAGAGTGCCACTTGGAATATTTTACCATCTTACGAGTATTTTTACAAGTATTTCCAGTGTTTTATTTATAAATTGATTCATTCTTTCTTCATATAACAGTAATCTTATATAATAAAAGTAG
>DGDR01000224.1:7317-10815 GCA_002385545.1 Clostridium sp. UBA3947 | reverse complement strand
ATGGATAGCCTTGCTAAGGAAATTGCAGATAAGTGTCCCGATACCATAGTTATAGTCACTCCCCATGGTACAATGTTTAGTGACGCCATTGCACTAGCTTATGAGGATGAGCTAGCAGGTAGCCTATCTAACTTTGGAGCAGGTCAGGTTAAAATGAATATAAGCATTGACAAGAATCTTACTAGCAAGATATTTGAGCTTGCCACTAAAAATCATATATCTGCTATCATGACTAACTGGGATTTATTGAGAAAGTATAATGTGTCCCTTAAGCTAGATCATGGTGCCATGGTGCCATTATACTTTGTGAATAAATATATTAACAGCTATAGTCTAGTCCATATCACTTATGCTCCCTTTGCCGATATAGATCTTTACAAGTTCGGTATCCTAATAAGGGAGGCTGCTGAGCAGCTTAATAGACGGGCTGTATTTATTGCCAGCGGCGACCTGTCCCACAAACTCAAAGAGGATGGTCCCTACTCCTATAGCCCATTTGGAGAAAAATTTGACAAGGAATTTCTCGAAAAACTTCAAGAAGGAGATGTAACGGGTATTTTTAATATGGATAAGGAAACCATATCTAACGCTGGTGAATGTGGTAGACGATCTGTCTTAATGCTCCTTGGCGCCTTAGATGGCTATAGCTTTACTGGAAAGCTCTTAAGCTACCAGGGAACCTTTGGAGTGGGATATGGTGTAATGAGCTTTAATATCCATTCTGAAGCTAACTCCAAATTAATTGAATTAGAGACCATGAGAAAGCAAGTCTATAATCAAAAGCTAAATCAAAAGGACCCTTATGTAAGATTAGCTAGGGAAAGTCTTACTTGCTATTTAACATTGGGCAAAAAACTTCAGCATATTCCAGAATACGTAACTGAGGAAATGTTGACAAGAAAAAGGGGAGTTTTTGTATCTCTAAAAAAGCATGGTGAGCTTAGAGGTTGTATAGGCACTTTTCTACCTACTACCAATTCCATCGCGGAGGAGATAATAAACAATGCTATAGAGGCAGGAATAAATGATCCTAGGTTCTCAGAGGTCCGAGAGGATGAGCTTTTGGATATAGATTTTTCTGTAGATGTGTTAGAAAAGCCAACACCAGCAGAAAAAACCGATTTAGATCCTAAAAAATATGGTGTCATTGTTTCAAAAGGATATAAAAGAGGATTATTATTGCCTGATTTAGAAGGTGTGGATACTGTTGAGGAGCAATTAGCTATTGCTTGTCAAAAGGCGGGAATAGACCCTAGGAATGATTATTCCATTGAAAAATTTGAGGTTATACGGCATAAGGAAGAATAGGTCTATTAGGTGATGTTGATATTATGAAAAGAAAGGCTATGTTTTATGAAAAAATAAAGGATAAGCTACACTGCTGCTTGTGTCCCCATAATTGTGTTATAGAAAAGAATAATCTCGGTAAATGCAAAGTAAGAAGCCATGAGGAAGGTGACTTATACAGCTTAAACTATGGGGAAATTACAAGCATCGCCTTAGACCCTATAGAAAAGAAACCCTTACTTTTTTATAAGCCCAAAGCAAAAATACTATCTGTTGGTAGCTTTGGCTGTAATTTCACCTGCAGCTTTTGTCAAAACTACAGTATATCTCAATATAAGGCAGCAAGCCGCTATTTACCTAAGGAAGAGCTGGTAGAGCTAGCCCTAAACACTGATAATAATATAGGCCTTGCCTTTACATACAACGAGCCCTCCATCTGGTATGAGTATGTATATGATTGCTCCAAGCTACTAAAGGAAACTAAGCCAGATGCCACTGTAGCAATTATTAGCAACGGTTATATAAATGAAGCTCCCCTTAAGGCTCTCCTTCCCTACGTTGATGCTATGAATATTGATTTAAAGAGCTATAATAATAAATACTATAAAAATATCTGCGGAGGTAGTATAAAGCCAGTGCTAAAAACTATAGAGCTAGCTGCAAAGTATTGCCATGTAGAGATTACAACCCTGCTAGTTACTGGCGAAAATGATAATTTGGAGGATGTTGAAGAAATCGCAAAATTTCTGTCCAATATAAATAAGGATATCCCCCTTCATCTTTCACGATATTTTCCTCGATATAAAATTGATAATCCTCCTACAGATATAGACTTTATGTATAAGGCTCAGGAAGTAGCCTCTAGATATTTGAACCGCGTTAATTTAGGCAATATATAAAGAGCCCTTTTGGGGCTCTTTGCTAAAAATCATAATCCTCTTTATACTCCCAGAGCATCTTTCCTTTTTTATTTATGTAGCCCCATCCATCCTCTGTTTCTACTCGGGCTACTCCATTGCTAAATGGTTCAGCACTATCAAAATCTGTTTCTATTACAACCTTACCTTTTTTATTTATGTATCCACATTTGCCATTTTCAACAATAACCGCAAGTCCTTCACTAAATTCACTAGCAGCATCAAATTCAGCTTTTATTTTGAATTTACCATCCTTGTTTATATAACCGTATTTTCTATCTGCCTGACTGTAAACAACTGCTAGTCCCTCCGAAAATTTTCCACCGTTTACATTCGTCAAAATTGTCTTTCCGTCAGTGTTAATATACACACCATTACCGTAATCCTCATCTTCAATGAAAGCACGTGCTAAGCCTTCACTAAAATTACTAACAGCAATAATGGAATCTTTAAATTTATTTTGACCCTTTTTATTTATATAGAAAGACTTTGTACCATCATTAACTATTGCATATCCATTTACAAATAGACCTGCCCTAGAATATTTTATGTCTATAACTACCTTTCCCTTGGTATTTATGTAACCATACTTACCGTCCTTTGATACTATGGCCATACCTTCCATAGCATAGGATACAATTGAATACTCAGGACTTGCAACATATTTACCGTCTTTGTTTATCAAGCCCCATTTATTATAACCTTCACTTACAGGAGCTACCCCTTCGTTAAATGGCCCTGCATCATCAAAGGTTGGTTCTATAACCACTTTACCCTTGGAATCAATATAGCCCCATTTTCCATCTATTTCAACTGCTGCTAAGCCTTCATACATATCATCTATATCATCATACTTAGGTTCTACTATTATTTTACCCTTGTTATCCATTAAGCCCCACTAGCTATTCTCTTTAATCTTAAATGCCTCAGGCTTAAGGCGTCCTATATTGTTATCTTTACCTATAAAGGAGCATATTCCCACAACCAGCAGTACTATTGCTAATAATGCTCCTACAGCTACAGTAAATAGCTTCGATTTTTTATTAGCCATAAGCTTTTTAAATGGTGATTCCTTTACTTGTTGCATTTGTTGACCTTGAGCACCCTGTACCGCACCGCAATTAGTACAAAAATTTGCTCCATCACTTAACTGGTTTCCACAACTAGTACAAAACTTCATTTCATCCCCTCCTCATAATAAAATTATTATAGTAAAATAAGTAAAACCGTTCAACATTTTGTAGAAATATTTATACTGTTAATTTTTATACAAAACAGCCTACATATGTTATAA
>DGDR01000224.1:0-6985 GCA_002385545.1 Clostridium sp. UBA3947 | reverse complement strand
AATGATAGAGGTTAAGGGAAAATATAATACTGCCAAAGTATACACTGATATATTAGAGCCTGAGGTTATATCTCAGCTTGTAGAGCTATGCAATCAAGATTTTTGCCAAGGCTGTAATATCGCCATAATGCCAGACACCCATGCAGGAAAAGGCTGTGTAATAGGCTTTACCGCAAATTTAGGGGACAAGGTAATACCTAATATCGTTGGTGTAGATATTGGTTGCGGTATGCTTACAGTGGAATTAGGTAAGCTAGATATAGACTTAGTAGAACTAGACAATGTAATTCATAAATATATTCCTTCAGGTATGAAAGTCCATGAAGGACGAATAGTTAGGTTTCCTCAGCTTCAGGAACTTCATTGCTACAGAAACCTAAAGGACACCAAGAGAATTGAAAGAAGTATTGGTAGCCTAGGAGGAGGAAATCATTTTATCGAGCTAGATAAGGATGAACAAGACAATTTATACCTAGTGATTCATTCTGGCAGTAGAAACCTTGGAAAACAGGTGGCAGAGCATTATCAAAACCTAGCAATTGACCTTTGCTCTGGCAAGGAAGACTACTATATTAAAAGAGAAAGAATAATCACCGAATATAAGACAATGGGAAAGAGAAAGCTCATCGAGGGGGCCTTAAAGGAGTTAAAGGTTCAATATGATGCTTTAACACCAAGCTATCCAAAGGATTTATGCTTCTTAACTGGTGTTTATAGGAGTCAGTATTTACATGATATGAATATTTGCCAAGAATACGCCACCTTAAACAGAGAAACCATGGCTAACATCATATTAGAAAAACTACTAGGTAAAAGCTTATCGGATTTTAGTCACTTTACCACCATCCATAACTATATAAATTTCAAGGATAATATTATCCGAAAGGGAAGCATTTCTGCCTATGAAGGGGAAAGGGTCCTTATCCCTATAAATATGAGAGATGGTAGTATCTTAGCTGTTGGTAAGGGAAATCCAGACTGGAACTATTCCGCTCCCCATGGTGCTGGCAGACTGATGAGTAGAAATAAGGCTAAGGAAATGCTGTCTATGGAAGACTATAAAAAGTCAATGGAAGGTATCTTTACTACTTCAGTTAATGAGGCTACCCTGGATGAGGCTCCAATGGCTTATAAGCCCATTGATGAAATTATTAAAAACATCAAAGATACAGTAGATATTATTAAAATAATCCGACCAGTTTATAATTTTAAAGCTGGCGAATAAGGCTTGTAATATTTTTAACTTTTAGTTAATATATATATTGGTTTAAGGAACTCTATCCTTGATATATCTTTCCTTTTTATGGTATAATCCATATATAATTGGTTCTTTTTCACTTTTTACAATTAAGGAAAATGAATACTTTTATGAGAAGTTAGTTAACTAGGAGGAGCTTTATGAATAAATTCAAAAAATTAAAGATGTTGTTGCTTATACTACTTTTTATACTATTGTCCTTACTAGTTACAAACAAATATCTTTATGGGGTATGGAATCCCTTTGCTTTACCTACAAAGATTAAATGTTATGGACATACTTATTATAAATCCAGAAGTGATATACCAAAAACCTTTATTGATAAGGATACTATTATATATCCTGTGGAATCCTTTAATAAGTACACTGGAAAGAAGCTATACACCATTGACCCAAAGAAGGATTATGTACCTAAGGTAATATATCTATATACTAGTGACAATATGTATCAATCCTACGAGTTAGACGAAAAATAAAAATAGGCTGCTGCACAACTATCATATTAGTTCTTGTGCAACAGCCTTATTTATATTTCAGAAGCTTAGATTAATTATACTATTTAGCGTAGTTATCAAAATATCCCTGAATATAAACTATTGGTGTTCCCTTATCTCCACTTCCAGAAGTTAAATCGCAAAGTGAACCAATAAGGTCTGTAAGTCTTCTTGGGGTTGTACCCTGAGTAACCATGGAGCCCTTAAGATCTGCATCCTTATTTTTAATATACTCGGAAATTGCCTTCTTAAGTTCTTCTCCCTTTAAGTTAGCAAATTCGTTATCTGCTAAATATTTTAATTTTACTTCGTTAGGTGTTCCCTCAAGACCAGAAGTATAAGCTGGTGATACAACTGGATCGGCAAGCTCCCATATCTTACCTACTGGATCCTTGAAGGCTCCATCTCCGTATACCATAACTTCTACAGTTTTACCTGTCTTTTCTTTAATTATAGCTTGAATCTTATCTACTATAGGCTGACAGTTTCTTGGGAATAGTTTAACCTTATCCTCTGTTGACTTGTTGGAGCCTAAAAGGCCATAAGCTTCGTTATAACCGCTACCATCGATGGATGAGGTTAATATGTCATCTAAACCATATACCTTTTCTGCACCGTTAGCCTTTAGTATTCTCTTTGTTCTTACTCTTGTATGAATGTCACAGGTAAGGACACTCTTTGTATAGTCTAGTATTGTCTTTGGGTTGTTTGAGAAAATAACCTCACATTCAACACCATATTCCTCTACTAAGGACTTGTAATAGTCTATATAGTCTATACCAGTGAAGGTGTGCTTTTTATAACCAAAATATTCACGGAACTGCTTTTCTGTTAAAACATCAGTCCAAGGATTTACACCCTTTTCATCTAATTCATCTATATCAACTAAGTGATTACCTACTTCGTCAGATGGATAACTTAACATTAAAACTATTTTCTTTGCTCCTTTTGCTATACCGCGAAGGCAAATTGCAAAACGGTTACGGCTTAAAATAGGAAAAATTACTCCGATAGTATCGTCACCGAACTTTGATTTTATATCCTTTGCTATATGATCAATGCTAGCATAATTTCCTTGTGCTCGGCCCACTACAGATTCAGTTATAGCTACAATATCTTTATCTGTTATTGAAAAGCCTTCCACTTCTGCAGCCTTTAAAACAGTGGTTGCAACTATCTCTGTTATATCTTCTCCTTCCTTAATAATAGGCGCTCTAAGACCTCTAACAACAGTTCCTACTACTCTTTCCATTAAAACCGCTCCTTATTTTTTTCATTTTAATAGTATTTGATTTCTACACTTGTACTATACTACATTTTTATGGTATAAGTAAAATAAGTAAGTGTGATATTAGATATAAGGAGTGCTTATATGTCTACCAAGTTGGATTTATATAGAATTTTTTGCAAGGTTGCTCAGTGCAATAGCTTTTCTAAAGCGGCTAAGGAGTTATATATGACCCAACCAGCAGTCAGTCAAGCTATTATGCAGCTGGAAGCAGAATTAGATATTCGCCTATTTACCAGAACGCCAAGGGGAGTAATTCTTACTAAGGAAGGCCAAATGCTATTTGAATATTGTAACTCCGCTATAAATTTAATTAATGTAGCAGAGCAAAAGCTATTAGAATCAAAAAACCTACTTGTTGGTGAGTTAAGGATAGGTGTTGGAGATACTATATCCAAGCATTATTTATTACCTTACTTAGAGAGATTTCATAATAGCTTCCCTAATATTAAATTTAAAATTATCAATAGCACCACTCCAGAGCTTTGCGTAATGCTAAAGTCAGGGGAACTAGACCTTTCTATTTGCAACTTACCCATTAACGATACCAGCATAGAGGTTAGAGAGACCTTGACTATTCACGATACCTTTATTTGTGGCAAGAACTTTCTTAGCACTATCTCCATGCCCCTAAGCCTTTCCCAAGTGGCAGAATTGCCCCTAATATTGCTTGAGCCAAAATCCAACTCTAGGCGATACATAGAAAATTACTTCCTATCAAAGGGTATTACCCTCATACCTGAAATTGAGCTTGGCTCTCACGACCTACTCTTAGAGCTTGCTAAAATTAATTTAGGAGTAGCCTGTGTTATTAAGGAATTTTCAAAGGAATACTTAGAGAAGGGACTATTGTATGAGATAAAACTTACCGAGAAAATCCCAGCAAGAAGCATAGGAGTCTGCTATTTAAAGGGTGTATCCTTATCGCCCACCTCAATGAAGTTTATTGAAATAATAAATTAAAAAGAGGCTGTTGCTTAACTGACAAAAACTGTTAGTCTGGCAACGGCCTCTTTATCATAAACTCAAATTTTCAATTTTAAAAGTACCTATGTTAGTTAGCTGTAAGTAGCTTTTTAATTTCATCTTCCATATCTAGCGGATCAGTAGTTGGCTCAAATCTCTTTATATACTTACCATCTTTACTAATTAGGAATTTAGTAAAGTTCCATTTAATTGCATCCCCCACTAGGTTTTCTGGATACTTTTCAGCAATTACACTATATAGTAGCTTTCCCATAGGACTGCTCTTATCGAAGCCTTTGAAGGGAGCTTGTGCAACTAGATACTTAAATAAAGGGTCAGCATTTGCTCCATTTACATCTATTTTATCGAATATTTTAAAGGTAACACCGTAATTTACTTCACAAAAAGTTTTTATTTCAGTGTTGCTACCAGGCTCCTGCCCATCAAATTGATTGCAAGGGAAACCTAATATCTCTAATCCTTCATCCTTATACTTTTCATATAGCTTTTGCAAATCCTTATATTGAGGGGTAAATCCACACTTACTTGCAGTGTTTGCAATTATTAGTACCTTTCCTTTATAGTTAGCTAAAGAAACATCATTACCGCTAATATCTTTTACTGTAAAATCATATATGCTCATTATTATCATCCTTTCCATACTATTTGCATCATTTGTTCTTATATTATCTATTTTATTATCAATTTGATATTTTTTATCTGTTGATAATTATTATCAATTATATTATACCCTATTTAAGTTTATATGCAATATTATTTTTTCTCTATAGTCTAAAATTCTTTTTCCTATAGATAATATAAGTCACCACAGTGGCTACTGTAATAAAGACCAAAGATAACACTATATCTCCAGACTTAATACCTTGTTTAACCACATCTGCTGGCATTGCAAAATGGAAAGGTGAAAAATATTTTAGGAAGCTGAGCTTATCTATCAAATCTGAGAATATACCTAAAAGGTATGTTACAAAGAAGAGTCCTATAGTTATTGGCATGGCTAATCTTAAATGTGGCACTACAGCGGATATAGCAAAGCCTACAGCCATAAAAACTAAGCCTACCATAAAGAAACCAGAAAATAATAGTTTATAGTTTAAAATCATATCCATAGTGTTTAAATCCGATGGTTTTACAGCTAAGGATACAAGTATAGATGAAAGGGCCATTATTATTACAAAGAGTGCAAATAGGGTTACTGCTGCAAAAATTTTCATAGTAACAATTTTGCTTCTCTTAACTGGCTGAGCATATAAAAATTCTATAGTTCCTTCGCTTTCTTCCTTTATTAAAGCCTTAGAACCTAATAGGCCTCCATAAATTACTCCTGCCATCATTAAATATTGGAATACATAGGCAAAGTACTCCTCTAGCTTTGAAAAATCTGGTGCGTCATCTAAGCCAAAGGCATTTAATAAGGCTGGAGGAAAAGCATCTAATTTGGTTTTCAATAGCTCCTGCATGCCGCTGTCCTTCATAGATGGGAACATAGACAAAAATAGTAGATTTAGAAGTACACATATAACACTCCATATTAATACGGATTTAAAGCCTTTTTTTACTTCCATTTTATAAATATTCACCTACATCCCCTCCCCTTCATAATAGGTCATAAACACTTCAGACAGCTTCTTTTCTTCAATTAATAAATCTTCTATTTCATATTTTGAAATTAGCCCTAGGAACTTGTTTATATCACCATTGAAGCTAAAGGTAATTTTACCCCCTTCAACTACCAAGCCCTCAGCTCCTATTGCCTTCAGCTCCTTTTCTATGTTTTTAGAAAGCTTCAGGGTTATTCTCTTAATCTTCTTATGAGCAAATTCCTCTATACTCCTTACATCAACAATCTTACCTTCCTTAATAATTGCTACCCTGTCACAGAACTCTTCTACTTCCGTTAGGTTATGACTGGATAAAAATATGGTAGTACCCTCTTCCTTTGCTTTTAATAGGGTAACAAAGAGCTTTTGCTGTATTAAGGGATCTAAACCGTTAGTTGGCTCGTCTAGAATTAACAGCGCAGGCTTATGAATTAACGCCTGTACAATAGCTACCTTCTTTTTATTTCCTAAGGAAAGCTCTGATATCTTCTTATTAAGCTCTACATCAAAGGTTTGGCACAGCTCTTTCATATAATCCTCGTCCACCTGCTTCTTAAAGGACTTGGCATAATTGAGCAGTTCCTCTACAGTCATATTGTCATAATATCTTACTTCGCTAGGTACATAGCCTATGTTCTCCTTGATTTTATCCGTTTCAGTAACGCAATCCATTCCAAAAATCTTGGCCTCTCCAGAGCTTGGGAAAATAAAATTCAAAAGAACTTTTATGGTGGTGGATTTTCCTGCTCCATTTGGTCCTATGAAACCGAAAATCTCTCCCTTGTTTACCTTTAGACTAACATTTGTGATACCTCGTTTTTTTCCATAGGCTTTAGTTAGATTGCTGATTTCAATAACACTCATTTCTTTCCCTCCTCAAAGCTCTTTTTTTGCTTGTAGGCTGCTAAGCGGTCATTAAGCTGCTCACCAGTGAATTTATAATACATATATAAAGAAAGGAACACCAGTAAATATAAGAATATATAGCTCCCTGTAAACACTAATATTTCTTGAATATTTGATATATCTATCCATTTAAGTAACCCCACTGAAATGAGACATACAATATAACAAGATATAAAATGAATTGCAGCTTTATATTTTGTATTAAGAGAACGGAGAATAAATTCACCATAAATTAGGAAGTGTATAACTCCCAACACCATTGTAATTCCAACTAACTGCCATATTAATATAAAACTCATAGCAGTCTCTCCATTAAGCATAGCCACTACCGAGTACAATAGGATTGTAGCACTAAAAATTAACCCCCATACAAACTTAAACTGTACAATTAACTCCATGAACCTTTTCATCAATACACCTCCTCTATAATCCCTGTCTCTTATACACATCT
>DGDR01000132.1:416-6548 GCA_002385545.1 Clostridium sp. UBA3947 | reverse complement strand
CCAGGCATTTTAGTGGTTCCATATATTCGCTTACCATTTTGTTTTAACTCTGCTGAGGTTGTTATAATTACATCTTTATATTTACTTTCCTGAAATTTTGTAATATATCGTCCTGAAACAGAAAATTTTCTTTCTAGTTTCATATCAACATAAGCCTTTTTTGCACATATTGTAACGATTGCTGTTAATCCACCAATAATAACATAAAATATATTCACCCATGTAATATCAAACAAACCTTCCATAGTAACCTCCATAAAATAAAACTTCCATATATTTACATTATACTATTAAAAACACATCTTGCAAATGTATTTTTTGTTAATAAGTTGTAATATATAGAATTCTTTGACATATTACATCATAAGTAAGAATGTTTCAATAGCTATAAGCTATCTCTACTACCTTGTATGACTAATTAAGTATACTTATTAGTTAATGAATTGCTTCTAGTTATATTACAATATTTTTTGCTTAATGCTATAATTTAGTTACCTAGCATCTCAGTTATCATAAAAAGGAGTGATATATATGATATTAAAATATTCTATGCCTACGGAACTATACTTTGGAAAAGGTTGTATAAATGAAAATAAAGAGGCTATGATAAAGCTTGGCAGTCACGCTTTGATAGTTACTGGAAAAAGTTCATCAAAAAAGAATGGTTCCTTACAAGCTATGACAAAAGCATTAGAAAATCAGAAAATAAAATACCATATTTTTGATGATGTAGAGGAAAATCCTTCATTAGAAACTATTGAAGCTGCTTCAAATTTAGGAAGAAGCTTAAAGGTTGATTTTGTTATAGGTATCGGAGGTGGCTCTCCTTTAGATGCAGCAAAGGCTATAGCTGTATTTATTAAAAATCCGCATGTTAATAAATATAATATTTGTAATAGCTCGAGCCTAGAAAGTCTACCAGTGGTTGCTGTACCTACCACATCTGGCACTGGATCTGAAGTTACCCCTTACAGTATTGTTACAGTACACAGTGAAAAAACAAAGAAAAATCTAGGTCAAAATATTTTTCCTACTATTGCATATTTAGATAGTACTTTTACCTACCAGCTTCCTTATGACATAACAGTTTCTACATCAGTAGATGCTTTCACTCATTTAGTAGAAAGCTATTTAAACTGCAACGCGTCTTTGCTTTCAGATATGCTTGCTGAAAAAGGCTTCCAGCTTTTTCAGGATTGCTTTAATTATTTAGTCAACAATGACTTATCAGAAGACTTCAGGGATAAGGTAATGCTAGCATCCACTATAGCAGGTATGGCCATTGCACAGGTTGGCACTTCATTACCACATGGCATGGGATATGCTCTTACTTATCATAAAAAAATACCTCATGGTTTAGCAAATGGTGTCCTAACTATAGAATACTTGAAGTGCTTTAAAGATAAGAGTAAAATCAATAAAATGTTAAATTTATTAGGTTTACACAACTTACAAGATTTAAAAGAGATATTTGACAGCTTATTTAAAGTAAATACTAAGCTTACTGAAGAAGAAATAAAAGAATTCGCATGTAATTTTGCAGAAAATAAAGCAAAGCTAAAAAATCATCCTGAAGAAGTAGATATTCTAGTTATTGAAGAAATATATAGAAAAAGCTTATCATAATTTTCATTGCTAATGAAATTGCCACAGATACTTTAACTTCTAATTAAAGTATCTGTGGCAAATATTCTTACTCATTAAACTTTTCTTTATACCAGTCAGGATTGTATTTAAAAAGCTTTGAAGGTCTATGTCCAGCATCCTTTGTAAATTCTTCTGTTTCAATAACCATACCGGAAATCTTTCTTCGAAAATTGGCTTTCAGAAGCTCTTTATCTAGGATAACCTCATAAACCTGTTGTAACTCTGTTAAAGTGAATAACTCAGGCATTAGATTAAAAGCAATGTCTGAATACTCAATTTTATTACGCAGTCTTTCAATACCGTATTCTATAATTTTACCATGGTCGAAAGCTATGCCGTTAGATTCAACCACTGTCCTATCTATCTTCCAAATCTTACCTTCCACGGTCTTAATAACTTTAATCACTGCAGATAATTCCTTTTCCTTAACCTCTTGGTTATTCAAAGTTAATAGATATTCCTTATCTATGATATATCCCTTATCTGTAATTGTCTTATTTTCCTTTAAAAGCTTACATTTCACTGTAAACCATTGTGCTTCCTCCACATCTTGACTAGCTTTTATATTCAAGCTTGAGCTGTCAAGTAAGGACATATATGACGCGCTGATAACTCTTGTCCTTGGGTCTCTATTAATTTCTCCCCAAGTATATAGCTGTTCCATATATACATTATCAATGTTTGTTTCCTCTTTAAGAACTCTTATAGCCGCTTCATCTAGACTTTCATAGCTTCTAACAAAGCCTCCAGGTAGAGCCCATTGGCCTATGTATGGATGTTCTCCTCTTCTAATCATCAAAAGCCTTAGTTCCTTATTAGATAGCTTTCTATAATTGCTATTTAGCTTAGCAGTTATTGTAAAAATAAGCATGTCTACTGTTACTGAAGGTCTATCATATTGATTAGGGTCGTAGCAATCCAAAAATTGCTCTTCTGTAAGACCATTTTTATTTAATACTTTGGATTTTTTCACTTTTATCACCTACACAATGATATTTTCATCTTGAAAATATCATTATAGAACCATCTAGTTAATCTGTCAATATCTTCTCTCTTTTTTATTTCATATTTATCTAAATATTAACTAAAAAAGCCAGTGGCTTGTCCACCGGCCATAAAATGCGAACTACTTTTTCTTGCAGCAGGAATCTACTTTACATTCACAATCCCAGTCGTCATCCCAATATTCATATTTTGGTTCTTCGAAATAAGGTTCAACATGAATTATAGATTCCACGCTGACACATCTGTTATTTAGCTTTTTCATAGAACATTTATCAACGTAAACGTCTAAATCACAAAGCTCCATATAGCATCCACAGAATTCAACGGTTTTTACAAAGGGAACTACAAAAATGTCTTCGAATATCTTGTTGCAACCACATTTATCATTGGAGCAATATTTAATCTTGATATACTTACAGCCTTTGATAATGAGCTTAAATCCATCACAATGTTTAACAATTTTTGTATCTTTTACTTCAACCTTAACGCTACCTTCAAGTAATGCAGTTATACATGGCTTTGGATGTCCAATGCAAACTTTATCAATTTCTTTAAACTTTGAGAAAAAATCCTTTTCTTTTTCTACAAAGCAATGATCGTATTCACAACCGTTCATATAGTACCTCCTCAATATTAGTTTATACTATATAATATTCTCGAAACTACAGATTGTTACATAATGCGCTTTTAATCCATATTTTATTTATAAAATCAGCTTCATTTGTCAAGATACGATGTTTATAACTGGTATAAATTATCTATTGTTGCAAATCTTATTTATCATTTGTCTGAATAAAAAAGGAGCTGATAGTAAATCCTATACATATCTATTATATTTTTGAGGTGATATTATGAAAAAACTATTATATTTCTGCATACTTTTATGTATTGGTATAGCTTTTTTAAATTATCCAGTAATTTACGCTGAATCAACTAACTCATTACCCAAAAATGAACTAAAGACAATAAAATATACTCAAAATGAAATTCATATTATTCGTTCTATAACCACTTTGAAACGTGGAGAGGTAGGCT
This sequence comes from Clostridium sp. UBA3947, assembly GCA_002385545.1. GTDB lineage: Bacteria > Bacillota > Clostridia > Clostridiales > Clostridiaceae > Clostridium_AU. Next base: position 2,861 of record DGDR01000132.1, on the reverse strand, counting down.
TAATAACTATAAAAGGAATTCCCGGTGAAATATATACCATAGAAAGCTCTTTTAGAGTAAATGGCAAAACTATTCCAGTAAAGCAATGGCGTAGAGCAGATTCTAATGGTATGGCTAGCTTTAGTTGGGTTGTAGGAAACGATACAGATATTGGATCATATAAAGCCACAATTTACGGTGGAGAATCTACCTTAAGCCTTACTCACACAGTAATACCATAGTTTTCTCACAAATATAAAAGCTATTTGCAATTAATCTTGCAAATAGCTTTAAAACTTAAGCTAATATATTATTTATTTGATAAGTAATCATCTATGGCTTTAGCTGCCTTTTTACCAGCTCCCATAGCTAAAATTACTGTTGCCGCTCCAGTTACTGCATCTCCACCAGCAAATACTCCTTCTTTTGAGGTGCGTCCTGTTTCTTCATCGGCTACTATACAACCCCACTTGTTAATTTCTAATCCTTCAGTAGTTGAAGCAATTAATGGATTTGGTGAGGTTCCCAATGACATTATTACAGTGTCTACATCTAATATGAATTCTGAACCTGGTACTTCAACTGGTCTTCTTCTACCAGAAGCATCTGGTTCCCCTAATTCCATTCTAATGCACTTCATACCCTTTACCCAACCATTTTCATCTTGTAGTATTTCAACAGGATTAGTTAGAAGGTCAAAGATTATACCTTCTTCTTTAGCATGATGTACTTCCTCTACTCTGGCTGGAAGCTCTGCCTCGGATCTTCTATATACTATATGAACTTCTGCTCCAAATCTCCTAGCAGTTCTAGCAGCATCCATAGCAACATTTCCTCCGCCTACAACAGCTACCTTTTTACCTGCTTTTATAGGAGTATCATATCCTTCTTTAAAGGCTTTCATAAGATTGTTTCTAGTTAAGAACTCATTGGCAGAGAATACACCATTAGCATTTTCTCCTGGTATACCCATGAATTTTGGTAGACCTGCCCCTGAACCGATGAACACTGCTTGGAAGCCTTCATCTTCTAATAGAGAATCAATGGTTACTGTTCTACCAACGATAACATTAGTTTCTATCTTAACACCTAATTTTTTTACATTTTCAATTTCATGCTTTACCACTGTTTCCTTTGGAAGTCTGAATTCTGGAATTCCATATACTAAAACTCCACCTGGTTCATGCAAGGCTTCGAAAATTGTTACATCATATCCAAGCTTTGCTAAATCACCAGCGCATGTTAGGCCAGCAGGTCCACTACCTATAACAGCTACCTTCTTGCCATTAGGAGGCATAGTTTCACTTAAATCTATATTGTGTTCCCTTGTCCAATCAGCCACGAATCTCTCTAATTTTCCGATGGCCACAGCTTCACCTTTAATGCCTAAAACGCATTTACCTTCACACTGTATTTCTTGTGGACATACTCTTCCACATACTGCAGGTAAAGAAGAAGATTGCGCTATAACTCTAGCTGCCTTTTCAAACTGTCTTTCTTTAACATATTGAATGAATGTAGGAATATTTATTGATACTGGACACTGAGTGACACAGCCAGGTTTTTTACAATTCAAGCATCTAGAGGCTTCTTGTACTGCTTCATCCTCAGTGTAGCCAAGACATACTTCATCGAAATTTTGAGATCTAACTATTGGATCTTGTTCTGCTATTGGTACCTTTTTAAATCTATCCATTTTTACTCCTCCTCGTGACATTGTCCACAGCCGCCATGATGGGTATCTCCCTCAATACGCTTTAACTCTTTTCTGCCTTCTTCTGTTTTATACATATTCTGTCTTCTCATTGCTTCATCATAATTTACTAAATGTCCATCAAATTCTGGACCGTCAACACAAGCAAATTTTACCTTTCCATCTACAGTTACTCTACAAGCACCACACATTCCTGTACCATCAACCATTATAGGGTTTAAGCTTACTGTAGTTGGTATACCCAACTCTTTAGTTAGCATAGAGGTAAATTTCATCATTATCATTGGTCCAATGATTACAGCATGGTCATATTCTTTGCCTTGATTCTTTACTAATTCTCTTAGCAAATCTGAACCTGTACCTTTGAAGCCATATGTACCATCATCTGTTGCTACATACAAATTACCTGATACCTTTTTAAGCTCCTCTTCAAAAATTAAGAGATTTTTCGTTCTGCTTCCTAATATAACATCAGCCTTAATGCCATGTTCATATAACCATTTTACCTGTGGATAAACTGGTGCAGCACCAACACCACCAGCAATAAATACCATTTTCTTTTTCTTTAATTCTTCTATATTTTCCTTTATAAATTCACTAGGTTGACCTAGTGGACCAACGAAATCTGCTATTGCATCGCCAACTTCAAAAGAAGCTAATTCCTTTGTTGACTTACCCATTGTCTGGAAAACTATTGTTACAGTACCCTTTTCCTTATCATAATCTGCTATAGTAAGAGGAATTCTCTCTCC
>DGDR01000132.1:0-264 GCA_002385545.1 Clostridium sp. UBA3947 | reverse complement strand
TATAGTAAGAGGAATTCTCTCTCCCTTTTCATTATTCTTTACAATAATGAATTGTCCAGGATTTGCAGACCTTGCTACTCTTGGAGCTTCTATATCCATTAAGAATATATTATTTGTAAGCTCTTTTTTGCTAACTATTTTGTACACTTAAACTCCTCCAATCAATGATAAATTTAAAATGACACATGATAAGACTTTAAATATCATTTAATTAATAAGACTGTCACATATGCTATAGCTAATAGTTGATTTTAAGAAATGCTA
>DGDR01000156.1:2727-10884 GCA_002385545.1 Clostridium sp. UBA3947 | reverse complement strand
ATTATGAACCTTGGAGGTATTATGGTTTCAATGAGGTTGTTTGGGCTCTTGTGATTGGCTTGGTAGTTGGAAATATCTTTAAAATACCAAAGTTATTAAAAGGAGCTATTAGGACAGAATTATACATTAAAACAGGCTTAGTGCTTTTAGGGGCTTCGATTCTTTTCAATAGAATGCTAGCACTAGGAGTGATGGGAGTTGGCATGTCATGGATTGCTACTCCAATAGTAATTTTACTCACATACTGGTTTTCGCAAAAAATACTTAAGATGCATAATCAAAAAAGTTTTGCAATTACAATTGCTTCTGCTCTTTCTGTATGTGGAGTTTCTGCAGCTATTGCTTCAGGAACAGCATCCAATGCAAAGAAGGAGGATATCAGCTTTACAATTTCTATAAGCCTTATTATAACCGTTATTATGATGGTTGGTATGCCAGCACTTATCAAATTAGTAGGTATTAATCCAATAGTAGGAGGAGCTTGGATTGGTGGAACAGTAGATTCCACTGGTGCAGTGGTAGCTTCCGGAGCAATGCTAGGAGAAAAAGCGATGGAGGTTGCTTCTCTGGTGAAGATGATTCAAAATATTTTAATTGGAATTATAGCCTTTGTAATTGCAGTTATCTGGGCAGTAGTGGATTCAAAGGAATCTAAACCTGGGGTTTCCGTAGGAGTTAAGGAAATATGGGTAAGAATGCCTAAGTTCATCCTAGGCTTTATAGGAACCTCTCTACTATTTTCCTTTATTGTACCTAAGGCTACAGTAGACAGCAGCTTACCAATAATCAATGGTTTCCGTGAGTTATTCTTTACCTTTGCATTTGTAAGCATTGGTTTAGAGTCTAACTTTAGAGATATTAAGGGAACTATCAAAGCTGGTAAGCCCCTTACTTTATTCCTTGTAGGTCAGCTACTGAATATTGTTATAGCTTTAGGAGCGGCATATATATTCTTCAGCGGTACCTTCTTCAATCTTCCAATATAGGGTGTAGATATGAAAAAGCTAAGAGCAATATTAATTACTATATTTTTGGGTATAGCTTTCTTTGTTATCCTTAAGGATTTAGGAGATCACAACAACAAGCCTGGGGGTGCTGGAGAAATCTGGTGGACCCAGGTTCCACAAATAGATGAACTATATAGAAAGCATAATCCCTAATAAGAAGGTAGAAGAAGTAGCTTATTAGAATGGAGTGGTGCCAGTGACGATTTTAGATTCCATAGAGAAGGAAATAAAGTTTTACGAAGAAAAAATCACTGAATACAAGGAAGGAAAAATAGATCCAAACATCAGAGGAATTAGGGCAGGTATGGGCGTTTATCCTGAAAGACAGCAGGAAAAATATATGACTAGAATTAAAACTCCAGGGGGTATAATTTCAATTCAGCAATTTGAAGCCATAGGCAAAATTGCAGATAAGTACTCAGGAGGGGAAATCCATTTTACTACAAGGCAGGATATTCAGTTTCAAGGGGTTGAACTAGAGGATACTCTGAAAATTATGAGGGATGTCTTAAAGTTAGGAATAAATACCCTAGGAGCTGGTGGCAATACAGCTAGAAATGTAGCTTGTTCTCCTTTGTCTGGTGTTGATAAGGAGGAAGTGTTCGATGTTACACCCCATGCCTTAGCTACCGCGGAGCATTTTTTAAAGGATCCATCAAGCAGAAAGCTACCAAGAAAATATAAGGTAAGCTTTTCAAACAGTGGAGCTGATACTGCCTATGCCACCATTGCAGACCTAGGCTTTATTGCCAAAATACAGGATGGAAAAAGAGGTTTTGAGGTCTATGGGGCTGGTGGCTTAGGAGGCTCTCCTCAAGTGGGTGTAAAGCTAGAGAACTTTATAGATGAGAAGGATGTGCTTTATTATGTTCAGGCTATGAAGGAGCTTTTTGAAGCAGAAGGTGATTGGCAAAATAGAAACAAGGCCAGAATTAGATACATTCTTTATAGAGTTGGAGAGGAAAAATTCAGGGAAATCCTTGCCTATTATATAAAGAAGGTAAAGAAAGAATACAATCTTGATTTGAAAATCACTGAAGCTAGTATAAGCTATAGTGAGGAAAATAGCAAGCCTACCACAAATAGTCCAATAATTATAGAGCAAAAGCAGAAGGGCTATTACTCAGTTTTCGTTCATCCTGAAAATGGATACCTTAAAACAAAGAACTTATATAAGCTTATAAATTATATTAAGACTTTAGGTTATGAGCTTTCTATAAGACTCTCTAATACTCAGGGCTTTTATCTTAGAGATATTAAGGGGAAGGATGTTGACGGGTTAGTAGAGCTAGTACAAGAGTTTGCTACGGACCCATCTATAACAACCATTACAAGTTGTGTAGGAGAAACGGTTTGTGGTACGGGCCTTTGCAATTCTAAAGGCCTAGCTTCAGCAATATATGAAAGATTTGCCAAGGAACAGGATGATATAAAGAAACTGCTACCAAGGATTTGTATTTCAGGATGTCCAAATTCCTGTGGCCAGCATCAGCTAGGACAGCTTGGTTTCAGTGGTAGAGCAATAAAGGGTGCAAACGGTATGATTCCTGCCTACAGGGTATTCTTTGGTGGTCTTATAGGAGCAGGTAAAACAAGACTAGCAGAAGCTAAGGGAGATATTCCAGCTAAAAGGATACCAGACTTTATATATAGTCTAGTGCTTTTAGTTAAGGAATCTGGCTACAAGGACTTTATTAGCTTTATACAAGAAAAATGGTCAGTGGTAGAAAAAATCATAAAGGATTTTCAGCAAATTGAAGAAGAAGCAGATTTATACTTTGATTATGATGCCAGCACTAAGTTTTTGACCAAAAAAATAAGCTTATCCCTCGTCCTCTGATGAGGGATTTCCTTTATAGACACAGGTGGAGATGGTTTGATGTTAGGATTAATGGGGATTAGAGCTAATGTAAATATAGATATAAGAGAGCAGTTTTCAATTTCCTTAAGTAGGTTGGATATGGCTTTAAATAGGCTTAAAGCTATATTTGAGGAAGTGGTTATTCTAAGTACCTGCAATAGAACAGAAATATATTTTGTGGCAGATCTTAGTGAAGAGGTAGCCTTAGAGCTTGTTTTTAAAAGTATGGAATGGGATATTAAGCTTATGAAATATTTTTTTGTGGTTAGGGATAAAAAGGCAGTGGAGCATCTAATGAAAGTGGCTTGCGGCTTCCATTCAAAAATATTAGGTGAGGATCAAATATTAGGACAGATTAAGGAGGCCTTTGATAAAGCAGTAAGTTCCAATTGTATAAAGGCAGAGCTGCAAAAGCTTTTTCAAAAGGCTATCAGCTGCGGAAAGGCTTTTAGAACAGCTTGTCAGCTTAATAAAATACCAGTATCTGCAGCATCTATAGCTGTAAAGGACTGTGGGAAAAGAGGCTTAAGGACCTTAATGATTATTGGTTATGGCGATGTTGGTAGCTTGGCTCTAAGATATGCTTTAGATTCTAGGATAACAGAGGAAATATATCTTGTAGTAAGGGATTCCCAAAAATATGATAATAAGGATGCTAACATAAATAATCCTAAAGTTAGGCTCATTAACTTTAAAGAAAAGAAATTTTACTATCCTATGGTTGAAGCCATAATTTCCTGCACCTCTGCACCTCATCCAGTAGTTAAGCTAGAAGAATTTAAGGAACTAATATTAAGAAAGCCTTTAGTAGTTTATGATTTGGCAGTACCAAGAGATGTGGAGGAGGGCATAAAAGAACTACCTAAGCTTAAGCTTTATGATATAGATAGTTTAAACGTTATTGATGAAGAAAATAAGAATAAAAGAAGACAAGTTATGTATGAAAATATGAATATTATAGATAAATTCCTAGAGGATTATATGACTTGGAAAAAGCTAAGAGATATAACTCCTGAAATTATAAAGCTAAAAGAAAGTAGTTATAAGGTTTTTGAAGAAAGGTATAAGGTATTTATAAATAAGCAGCATAGTAAGCCTTCGGAGCTTTTAGCAAAAAAGTTAATAAAAAGCGCTTCAGAGGTATATGTAAACAGAGCCATTGAACTTTTAAAGGAGGAAAAACTAAAGGGGAGAGAGGATGAATGTCTAAGGATATTGGAGAGAATATTTTTGACCTAAGCTCAGATTTTATGACTATAGGCCTTCTTTCTTCTAAGGTTAAGGTGCTAGTAATTGGTGGCGGAAGGGCTGGATTTATTAAGGCGAAAAGCTTCGCGATGAGAGGCTGTAAAGTAACGGTGCTATCCTTGGACTTTGATGAGGAATTCACTCCTTTAGCTAAGAAATTTAATATTCAGCTTATAAAAGCTCCCTACAGTTCAGCTTATATAGATAGTTATCATATTGTGGTGATAGCTCTTGGAGTAGGAAGGCTTATTAAGGAGATAAAAAAGGCTTGTCAGGAGAAATTCAAGCTGTACTTAGACTGCAGTGATTACCAGTTAGGAAATCTTGTAATACCATCTCAGGCTAGCACAAAAAATATAAGCTATTCTATTAATACTAGAGCAGCAAGTCCAATAACATCTCAGTTTTTAATGGAAGGGATTAGAAGTTACTTAAGTAACTATGATGACTTAGTTGATTATCTTGGCTCTTTAAGAAAGGCATTAAAAGGAAATGAAAAGCTTAAAGAGATAATGGCCTTTACCTCCAGTGAAGATTTTAATTTCTTTTTTAAAAAGGGCTATGGAGATATTATTATCAAGTTATTTTATGGTGATTTAGGGTTATGAAAATCTGTGTATTAGCTAGATAAATAGTTTTGGAAGAAGGGAGAGGGGGCCTTGGTTTATAAAATTGCAACTAGAAAAAGTAACCTAGCACAGGTTCAAACGGATTATGTTATTAGGGAAATTGAGGAGAGGTTTGATATTAAGTGTGAAAAGCTCCTAATAGAGACGACAGGGGATAAAATATTGGATGTGTCTATAGAAAAAATAGGAGGCAAAGGAGTCTTTGTAAAGGATATAGAACTTGCTTTGTTAACTGGGAAAGCTCAGGCTGCAGTTCATAGCATGAAGGATGTTCCCTATGACCTAGATGAGAGCTTTGAAATTGGGGCTATGCCTGTTAGAGAGGATCCCAGAGAAGCTCTAATTACAGCTCAGGGATGCAGCTTTAAAGAATTGCCCTATGGAGCAAGGATAGGTACCAGTAGTAAAAGAAGGATTGCCCAATTGAAGGCCTTAAGACCAGATTTAGAGGTAGTTCCTATGAGAGGTAATGTGGAAACTAGGATAGAAAAGATGTATAGGGAAAAACTAGATGGAATTGTCTTGGCTTTAGCAGGACTGAAAAGATTAGGTCTTGAGAATAAGGTGTCAACCTGTTTTACTATTGAGGAGATAATTCCAGCTATTGGACAGGGGGCTCTCGGTGTAGAAATTGTGAAAGGAAATGAATTTTCAACAATAGTAAAAGCATTGGACAATCCAGATGTTCGAGTTTGCGTAGAGGCAGAAAGAGTCTTTATGGAGTACTTAAAGGGAGGTTGTCATTCTACCATAGGAGCTTATGGAATCCTAAAAGGAAATTCAATTTATATGATTGGCTTGTTTGAAGTAAAGGGACGACTTATAAAGAAGGATATCTATGGTAGTGCTGAGGACTATTTAGACCTTGGCAGACAGTTAGCTAAGAAAATAATTAATGGTTAATATAAAGAAAATAAGGAGTTAACAGCTATGGTTTATTTAATTGGAGCAGGTCCTGGCCATGAAGAACTTATTACTGTAAAAGCAGTAAGGGTTCTAAAAAAATGCACTGCCGTATTATACGACCGATTGGCAGGAAGTCATGTGTTGAAATACTTAAATAAAAACTGCAAGCTATATTATTGTGGTAAGGAGCCAGGCTGTCATTATAAAAGTCAAGATGAGATAAATGCAATGATGATAAAGTTAGTAAAAGAAGGTCATATTGTAGGAAGAATCAAGGGCGGTGACCCTTATGTCTTTGGACGAGGCGGTGAAGAGGGAGAAGCCCTTTTTCGAGAAGGTATAGACTTTGAGGTGGTACCTGGGGTAACCTCAGCAATTTCTGCCCTCAGCTATGCTGGAATACCTGTAACAAGCAGAGGCTATTCACAAGGCTTTCATGTTTTTACTGGCATGAGTGCAGAAAGGTTGAATATAAATTGGGATAGTGTTTCAAGGCTCACAGGTACTCTAGTATTTTTAATGGGTCTTGAAAATATAGAAGTTATTACAGAAAGATTAATTAGTGCAGGTAAAGATATTAACACTCCAGCAGCAGTGGTAATGAAAGGTACAAGCTCCGAGCAAAGGAAGGTCATAGGAACCTTAGGAGATATAAGTGAAAAGGTTAGGGAGGCAGGCATAAAATCACCATCTATTATTGTTTTTGGGGAAGTGGTTAAACTATCCCAAGTTTTAAATTGGTATGAAAGGAAACCTCTATTTGGTGTTAATGTCTGTGTAACCCGCAGCAAAGCACAAGGGGCCCCGCTAAAGGAAAGGCTTTTAGACCTTGGAGCGGAGGTTACAGAGCTTAATGCTATAGAAATAAAGAAAATTGAAGGAACTTTAGAGCCTTATATTGAGCGATTAGCTACCTATGATTACATTGTGTTAACCTCCGTAAATTCCGTAAATATTTTTTTTGATGATCTAGTGAAGAGGAAAAAGGATATAAGAATAATTAAAGCTGAATTTGCTGTTATAGGGCCTGCCACAGAAAAGGCTCTCCTTTCAAGAGGAATAGTTCCAATCATCAAGGCTGATGAATTTGTTGCTGAAGGGCTTACTGAGAAGCTAACTGCTGTAGTAAAGCCGGGAGACAGGGTTCTTATTCCTACCTCTACTGATGGAAGGCAAGTTCTTGTTAAGGAATTAGCTAATATAGGATCATTAGTGGACCAGGCTTATATTTATGAGCCAGTTTTAGGAGAGACCTATGGTCCAAACAGTCTAGATAAGGTTGATGTTATTCTATATACCAGTCCCTCCATAGTTAAAAATATGATTCAGCTTGTTGGACTTGAAGGCCTAAGAGGAAAAAAGGCGGTGGCAATAGGACCTGTTACAGCTAAGGAGTTAAATGATAACAAGCTTTCCTGTATAACCTGTGATGAATATAGTACCGATGGAATAATTAAGAAGCTACTAGAAATTTATGAAAATAGAAGGTGAAGTTATGTTTCTAAGAAGTAGAAGATTGAGAGAAGGAACTGCAATAAGAGATTTAGTAAGGGAAACTGAACTAAGTGTTAAGGATTTTATTTTTCCGATTTTTGTAGTAGAAGGGCAAGGAATAAAACGGGAAATAAGCTCTATCCCTAATAACTATCATTATTCTATAGATCAATTAGAGGGCGTAATAAAGGAAGTGACAGAAGCAGGGGTGGCAGGGGTTATTATATTTGGAATCCCCAACACTAAGGACCACATTGGCTCCTCCGCTTTTGATGACAATGGAATAGTGCAAAGAGCAGTGAGAAGGATTAAGGAGCTTAACAAGGAGTTATTCGTTATCACCGATGTTTGCATGTGCCAGTATACCTCCCATGGCCATTGTGGCGTTTTAAAAGAATGGAAGGTTGATAATGATGCTTCCTTAGAATATATAGCTAAAATAGCCCTTTCCCATGGAAAAGCTGGTGCGGATATGGTGGCACCCTCCGATATGATGGATGGCCGAGTGCAAGCCATAAGGTCTGTATTAGATGAAAATCATTTAACTCATGTGGGTATTATGTCCTACAGTGCTAAATATGCTTCTGCTTTCTACGGACCTTTCCGCGAAGCAGCTAGCTCAGCACCTCAATCTGGAGATAGAAAAAGTTATCAAATGGATCCAGGCAATAGAAGGGAAGCTTTAAAGGAAATAGAAGCAGACATACAAGAAGGAGCAGATATTGTGATGGTAAAGCCTGCCCTTTCCTATTTGGATATTATCAGGGAAGGAAGAAATATGATAAAGGTGCCCTTGGCAGCCTATAGCGTCAGCGGTGAATATGTCATGATTAAAGCTGCTGCAAAGGCTGGTCTTGTAAACGAGAAAAGCATAGCCTTAGAAACCCTGCTATCTATAAAGCGAGCAGGAGCGGATATTATTATAACCTATTATGCCCTAGAAGCAGCTAAGTGGCTACGGGAACGGTAAAAGGGAGGTTAGCTATGGGGAATTTAAGTATATTCGAAGAAT
>DGDR01000156.1:0-2572 GCA_002385545.1 Clostridium sp. UBA3947 | reverse complement strand
TAAGTATATTCGAAGAATCTAAAAAGTATATGCCTGGTGGAGTTAATAGTCCTGTAAGAGCCTTTAAGGATCTAGCTATCAATCCCCCTGTCATAAAAAGGGGAAAGGGAGCCTACATATATGATGAGGATGGAAGGGAATATATAGATTTTGTAGGAGCTTGGGGGCCTATGCTTTTAGGCCATTGTGATGAGGATGTGGTAAAGACAATAAAGGACACTGCAGAGGAGGCTATAGCTTTTGGAGCACCAACGGAGCTGGAGCTAAAATTGGCTAAGCATGTGACTACCACCGTAGATTATGTAGAAATGATTAGAATGGTTAACTCTGGTACAGAGGCTACTATGAGCGCTGTTAAGCTTGCTAGAGGATTTACAGGCAGAGACAAGATAGTTAAATTTGCAGGCTGCTATCATGGCCATTTTGACGGCTTTTTAATAAGTGCTGGTTCAGGAGTAATGACAGAAGGAATACCAGGCAGTGCTGGAGTTCCTGCAGAAAGCGTTAAGAATACCATAGTGGCTAACTATAATGATATAGATAATATTAGAGAAGTATTCAGACTACATGGTGAGGAAATAGGGGCGGTTATCATTGAGCCTGTAGCTGGCAATATGGGAGTTATCCCCGCAGATAAGGAGTTTTTACTGGAAGTAAGAAGCTTGTGTGATAAATATAATAGCCTTTTGATATTCGATGAAGTAATGTCTGGCTTTAGGGTGGCCTATAAAGGAGCTGCTTCTATTTATAATATAAAGCCTGATTTAGTCACCTATGCAAAGATATTGGGTGGAGGACTTCCTTCTGGTGCCTATGGCGGTAGAAGGGATATAATGAAATACTTATCCCCCTTGGGACCAGTTTATCAGGCTGGAACCATGTCAGGGAATCCCATAGTTATGGCAGCAGGCTTAGTTACCTTAACTAAGTTATATAATAATCCAGCATATTACGTAAAGCTTGAAGACCTAGGACAAAGAATAGAAAAGGGAATAATGGAAATTGCAAAATATAAGGGGATTTCACTGGTGATTAACAGATGTGGAGCAATGTTTACCATATTCTTTACAGAGCTCAAGAAGGTTAAGAATTACCAGGATGCGAAAAACTGTGATACTAAGCTGTATGCAAGGTTTTTTGAGCATATGTTAAAGAAGGGTATATACCTACCACCATCTCAATTTGAAACCATATTTTTAAATGTTAAGCAGGGAGATAGAGAAATAGACAGATTTTTAGAAGCATTTGCTGATTTTAATATATGAATTAATGTAGGAATGGTGATAAAGGTGCCTTGTATGCTTATTTATTTTATTATAAACTATATGTAAAATAGGACGAAAAAATGTAGAGAAGCTGTAGGATTAAAATGTATAGGAGGAAAAGGCATTGAAGTTTATTTCATGGAATATCGATTCATTAAATGCAGCATTAACAGGCACTTCAGAACGTGCCCAATTATCTAAAAATGTTTTTAATACTATTATAGAACTAGGGGCAGATATAATTGCCATACAGGAAACAAAGCTACCTAGTGATGGTCCATCAAAAAAGCATTTAGAGATTTTAAAGGAGATGTTTCCAGATTATGACCTTGTATGGAATAGTTCTGTAGAACCAGCCCGTAAGGGGTATGCTGGTACCATGTTCTTATATAAGAATACCTTAAAGCCTATAGTTACTTTCCCTAAAATTGGGGCGCCAAGTACTATGGATTCTGAAGGAAGAATAATCACCTTAGAATTTGATGATTTCTATTTAACGCAGGTTTATACACCAAATGCAGGAGATGGCTTAAATCGTTTGGCAGACCGTCAAATTTGGGACATAAAATATGCTGATTATTTAGCCAGTCTAGACAAAATCAAACCAGTAATTGCCACAGGAGATTTTAACGTGGCACATAAGGAAATAGATTTAGCTCATCCTAACAGCAACCGAGGAACTGCTGGTTTTACCGATGAGGAGCGAGAAGGCTTCACAAATCTATTAGCAAGAGGCTTTACAGATACCTTCCGCTATCTTCACGGAGATGTAACAGGAGTTTATACATGGTGGGCACAGCGTTCTAAAACAAGCAAAATCAATAATTCCGGCTGGAGAATTGATTATTGGCTAGTTAGCAATAGAATAGCAGAAAAGGTACTTAAGTCTGAAATGATAGATTCTGGTCCAAGACAAGATCACGCGCCAATATTATTAGAAATTGATCTGTAGCTTATAGTGAACTAGGCAGCAATACTAACTATACAACAAACCCGCCTATTTGAGGCGGGAAATTTAATTTATAGGTAATTTTTGAATCCTTACATGAATATATTTCTTTTATCAGGAAATCATAACTACATAGCAATTTTTAGAAAGGATTGATAAACTCTGTAAGTACATAAATAAAATGTAGGAGGATCAGAATGAATATCCATGGATTAGCTATAGGCATAGGAACATTTTTAATAATTGGTTTATTTCATCCTATTGTAATAAAAACAGAGTATTATATAGGAAAAAAGATTTGGCCCTTATTTCTCATTTTAGGATTACTATGTATATATCCTGTCTCTTATACACATCT
>DGDR01000037.1 GCA_002385545.1 Clostridium sp. UBA3947 | reverse complement strand
ATAAAAAGAATCTTTATTATTGCATTTTGGGCACTTAATTGGTACAATTTTTTGCATGAGGACTTCATCCTTTCTGGGAGGTATTTGTTTTGTGGCAAAAACATTGTACCACAGAGGATTGAAGTCCTCAATTTTCATTTAAGTTTACATAGCGTTTAATTTAATCAGGAGGAAAAAATGATAAAAGCAAGTGAGGCCAAGGATATCTTAATTCAATTATTAACAGAGTATAATTTTGACTTTAATAACCCAGATCCTAAACTAGCCTACGAAACTTTTAAAAGCTTTAGCAGCATGGAGGTAGATTGCCAAGATGATGCCCTATTGTTTCAATGTGGAGTATATGATTTTACTGGCGAAGAGTTATTTTATTTTGAATTTGTAAGACAATTTATCTTTAAAGTTGATGGTGAATTTGATCATATGGAGCAAGTAATATTAACATTATACTATAAGCCAAATTCAGAATTAGACAATTTAGAGACCAATCTTTGGACTTATGATTGTAAGTGTATTGAGGACTTTTTTAGAAAGGTTGAGGATATGGACTGCTTTAAGATACCTATAGAATACTACAAACCCTTTAAAGCAGATGTGGAGCAGGGCGAAGTTTAATATATTTGAAGCTGGACTGTTGTACAATTAACTGCATAGTTGATTGTGCAGCAGTCTTTTTTATAAAAATTGAGTCCAATAGCTTGGCCAATATTTCTATTAATACATCAACACTTTCTTGATACAAAGCAACATAGATACCAATTGGGTAACGGGTTCCTTTAATATAAAGAAGTTCAAAATCTATTTATTGATATTATCACATAAATTTCAAGCTGAAAACGTTCTGTAAAAATGAGAATAAGAATATATTTAAGTGTTAGATTAATTTGCTCTATTAGTAGGAGGAGATAGTGGATTCATTAAAACATATTTATAGAGTTTATAGGTCAGCAGAAGAAATACCTATTGATGACACGTCGAAGATTGTACTAATGAGTGACTGTCATAGAGGTGATGGAAACTGGTCTGATGATTTTTCAAGAAATCAAAATATTTACTTTGCAGCCCTAACTTATTATTATGAACGATCGTATACCTATATAGAAATTGGAGATGGGGATGAGCTTTGGGAAAACAAAAGATTCTCTGACATTGTAAGGGTGCATAGTAATGTATTTTGGCTTTTATCAAAATTTTATAAAAGGAAGAAACTCTATTTAATTTATGGGAACCATGATATGGTGAAGAAAAACCAAAAGTTTGTTGCAAATAATTTATATAAATATTTTGATGAGCGTAAGAAAAGTTATGTTCCACTATTTGAAAATATAAAGGTTCATGAGGGGTTAGTTCTAAAGCATAAGGTTGACAATTATAAAATTTTTCTGATACATGGACATCAAGTAGAGCTGCTGAATAATGAATTGTGGAAATTAACAAGGTTTCTAGTTCGGTATTTATGGAGACCATTGAACTTTTTTGGTATAAATGATCCAACTAGAACAGCTGAAAGCTATCACAGAAAACATGCAGCAGAAAAAAAGCTTATTCAATGGGTAAAAGGAGAAAATCAAATGTTAATAGCAGGACATACTCATAGACCTATGTTTGCTGAAGATGGAGCGCCTTTGTATTTTAATACAGGTAGTGCGGTTCATCCGAGATGTATAACTGCATTAGAAATTAATTATGGGCAAATTCAGTTAGTTAAATGGTTTATTAACACTAGGTTAGATGGAACCTTATTCATTGATCGTAAGATTTTAGCTGGACCATTAATACTTAAAGAAGCTTTAGGGGAATCTCATTAAGATTCCGATATCATGTTGTTTAGAACATTATAACTGTAATATAATAGCAAAAGATACTAAAGGAATCATATATAAACTATCGATAAAGTATGTTATAATATTTTTTACCTTGGTTGTAATTCTAATTAAAAGAAACTGGTAAAAACTTATTATTGTTGAATTCTATAAATAAGTAATTTAAAGATGGAAGTGCAATTATTGCTGAAGGTAATATTGATTTTTTGAGAACAAATTAATAAGAGTTTTAATATTATATAAAAAGCGAGGCTAAATAAAGGAGCGATATTATGGAGAGTGAAGTACAAAAAACAACAGGAATTCATATAAAAAAACGTAAGAAAATCCTTATTGTTTTAATGATAGTACTATGCACATTACTTGCTTTTTATCTGTCTATGTTCCTATATTTTACTAAGCACTTCTATTTTGGCTCAGAAATTAACTCAGTAAAAGTATCAGGTAAAACTGTAGAAGAAGCTGAAAAGCTTGTAATGGATATGCTTCAAAATTATACTCTATCATTAGAGGGTAGACAGGATAAAAATGAAAAAATTGTTGGTAAGGACATAGGACTAAAACATACCTCTAAGGACGAAATTCAAAAAATTAAGGATGATCAAAAAGCCATAAGCTGGATTATTGGCATATTTTCATCAAAAAAGAAAAAGGCAATAATAGATGTGACCTTTGATGAAAAATTATTAGAGGAACAAATAGACAAGCTGTCATACTTTGATAAAAAGAATATTATTGAGCCTGTCAATGCAAAAGTTGAATTTAAGGATAATGGTTATGTAATAGTGGAGGAAGTGAAAGGTACTAAAATAAAAAAGGATATTTTACTTTCTAGTTTAAAGGAAGCCATACTTAAAGGTGAAACAACCATAGACTTGGATGTCGCTGGATGCTACGAGAATCCTAAGTATACATCTAATTCTAAAGAGATTTCAGAGCTTAAGTCTATATTAGATAAGTATGTATCTACTAAAATTACCTTTACTTTTGGAGAAAATAAAGAGATTTTAGATGGAACTACAATAAATAAGTGGATTATAGTAGATGATAACTTTCAAATTTCCATTGACGAAAGCAAAGTAAGAATATATGTTGATTCATTAGCAATGAAATACAATACTGTAGCAAAGAAAAGAGATTTTGTTACATCTTCAGGGAAGACCATAACAGTCAGTGGTGGAAATTATGGTTGGTCAATCAATAAACCTAAAGAGATAAAAGATATAGTAGCTTCTATAAAAGAAGGAGAGAAAATAACAAGGGAGGCAGCCTATTATCAAAGGGCTAACGAATATGGGGCCAATGATATTGGCAATACCTATTTAGAAGTAGATTTAAGCAAACAACATATATGGTATTATAAAAACGGTACTTTAATAGCAGAAGGTGATGTTGTAACAGGCAATATAAGTAGAAATAACGGAACACCAGCGGGTGTTTATACTCTTGCATATAAACAAAGAAACGCAGTACTAAGAGGAGAAGACTATGCTACTCCTGTAAGCTACTGGATGCCCTTTAATGGCAATATCGGATTGCATGATGCTTCTTGGAGAAATGCTTTTGGAGGAGAAATCTATAAAACAAACGGTTCTCATGGTTGTGTGAACGCTCCACCAGAACTAGCAAAGACTATATATAATAATATAGAGCCTGGAACTCCTGTAGTTTGCTATGAGTAAAAAAACGCCCCAGGGGCAAGTCGAAAAATGCCAACATATGTTGAAAATTAATTCAAAAGCAATACAATTATACATTATTAAAAAAATATTGATAATCTTGAATTCGGCAAATAAA
>DGDR01000001.1 GCA_002385545.1 Clostridium sp. UBA3947 | reverse complement strand
CTTTTATAAAAGGCCTCGCTATCAATATCCCTTTTATACCCACTGGGAGTCCAGTGGGTAACCTTGCTAGGAGGGTTAAACTCTCTTCTCATTTCATCGGGTTCACCGCAATCGGGAGCTATATTGCCTACAATAAATTCCTTTTCTAAAATATCTAGTTTATCTAAAAAGTAGTCTGCTACTCTGAAATGGCTCATCCAAGTTGCCATCTGTTCCCCTCCTTAATTACATCTCAACTATCTCTCCAGTATAGAACAAATACAAGTACTTCTCCTTCACCGGCAGTCCCATTATCTTCTCCAAGGTATCACTATAGTATTTAATTTGAATTCTATAACGTTCCTTGATGTCCTCCTCTGTTACGTCTTCACCTACATAGTCTGTTTTATAGTCCAAGAGTACTATGCCATTATCCTCTTCAAAGTATGTGTCTATAACCCCTTGCAGTCTCACCATTTCATTATCGTAGATTTCCTTGGGTAGGGATGGATTAATTGCTGTTGCAGGCATATCTATATAGAAAGGAACCTCTCTGTATATCTTGCCTCCAGCCTTATGAACCTTTAACATTCTTTGTCCTAGAGAGCTCTTAAAGAATTTTAGTATTCTAAAGGGATTTACTGCCGCTGCATGTTCCTCTGTTAAAAAGGCCTTTTCCACTAAGTAATTTATCTGCTCCTGTATTTGCTGGGTGGTATAAATCTTATCTAGATTAAGCTTCTGCATTACAAAATGCAGTGCAGTTCCTCTTTCTGCTGGTGAAAGTCCCTTTTCCTCCTGCAAAAATCTTGGCTTTTTAAGAATTTGTGTCTTATAAAGACTAAAGGTGCTGCCATCATCCAAATCCTCTGCCGCCGCTCTTTTTAGCTCTGATACGCTAACATTGGCAGGTATTTTAGCTGCCTCCAGATATTTATAGTTCCAATCCAGTCTTCTTTTTATTTCTTCAGCATACTGTTCCTTTTTGTCATTTTCAATAATCGACGGCTTGTGAAGTTCCATTACATTTTTATTCACAGTTTCCACATTTTTATCCACAATTATATCCTCTTTTTTCCACACTTTAACTTCCCAGCTAGAACCTTCATCCTGTGAGGCAAGGTCAACATAAGATCCCGCTGCATCTCTTATAAGTTTACCGTCTTTATGCTTTGCTAAGGCCATGCCAATCCAGTCCATATAGTTCTTGCCCTTAACCACCTCATAGGCTGCCACAGAATTTTGTCCCTGATTAGCAGCATAGCACCATCTTTGGGCAACCTTCTCTAAATTTGTCACAGAGCCTGTAATTATGAGCTTTTCCTTGGCTCTGGTGAAGGCCACATACAAAATTCTCATTTCCTCCGACAAGCTTTCCAGCTTGAATTTCTTCTTAATAGCCATCTTTTTTACTGTAGGGAAGGTTAGCCTTCGATTATAATTCACATAGTCTGGACCATATCCTAGTTCTTCGTGGTATAAAATCCTTCTGTTTAAATCCATAAGATTAAATTGTTTGCCACAGCCAGCCAGTATTACTACTGGGAACTCAAGGCCTTTGCTTTTGTGTATACTCATTATCCTTACTACATCTTCGTTCTCACCTAAGGTTTTAGCGCTGCCCATATCTCCTGAGCTGCTTCTTAGCCTGTTTATGAAATTTATAAAGTTAAACAGTCCCTTAAAGCTAGTTTGTTCATATTGCTTTGCCCTCTGGAAGAGTATTCTTAAATTGGCCTGCCTTTGACTTCCGTTAGGCATGGCTCCTACATATCCATAGTAGGATGTATCCATGTATAAGTACCATATAAACTCATCTATAGGCATATGAATGGCCATCTTTCTCCATTTTGCCAAGGAGCTTAAGAAATTATCCACCTTTTCCTTTAGGCTTTCCTCATAAAGCTTTATTTGACCTAAGAGGCTCACTGCTACATCCGATTGCTCATCTACTAGCAGCCTTAGGTTTTCATATATATACTTTTCCTTGTCTATCATTCTTATTTGGATTAAATCCTCAGGGGTAAAGCCGAAAATAGGAGATCTTAACACTGCCAGTAGTGGTATATCCTGATAAGGATTATCTATAATCTGCAAAAGTGACATTATAGTTCTTATTTCTACCGTCTGAAAATATCCAGTGTTGGAATCGGCGTATACTGGAATACCTTCTATGCCTAGCTCCTCCACAAACACAGGAGCCCACTGAGAGGTTGCTCTCATTAATATCACAATGTCCCTGTAGCGTACAGGTCTGTATGCCTTCAGATTCTTATCATAAACCTTGAAGATAGAGCCTGTTTCCTGAGAAATTAGTTCCTTTATACGCTTTGCTACCAATCTAGCCTCTATTTGAATACTGTCTAGCTCTTCCTCCTCTAGCAAGAGGCTGTTGCTTGCAGATATCTCCTCTTCATCCAGCTCCTCAAAACCTTCCTCCTCAGAGTCCTCTCCACTTTCTCCGCTTCTGTCTATGATATGAAGCTCTGTAGGTCCTCCTACTACAGCGTCCTCCTCTTCAAGGTCCTCAAAGCTAGCACCAAGGTTAAGAGCCTCTATATCGGTATAATCTAGCTCTCCTACAGTCTTAGACATAAGCTGTTTAAATATATAGTTTACGGAGTTCACAACTTCCAACCTGCTTCTGAAGTTTTTAAATAGCAAAATCTTTCTGCCTGGGCCTTCCTCTTCCTCCTCCATGGAATAACTATTGTACTTTTCTAGGAAAAGCTCTGGCTTAGCCTGCCTAAAGCGATATATACTTTGCTTTACGTCTCCAACCATGAATACATTAGGTTTATCTGTAAGTTTTCTAGAAACCATATTAATTATAGTTTCCTGCACATTGTTACTATCTTGATATTCGTCCACCAGCACCTCTTCAAACTTTTCTCTAAAAGCTAGAGCTACTGGTGAAGGCACAATTTCACCGTCTTCATTTACCTCTGTTAAAATCTTTAAGCATAGATGCTCTAGGTCGTTAAAGTCTAGGATACCTCTTTCCCTTTTCTTTTCGGTATATAGCTTATCAAAATCAATAACTATTTGGGAAAGGGCCTTCATAACTGGATACATCTCCTTAAGGCTATCTATCATATCCTCTGGGGATAGGATAAAAATATCCTCCTTTATAGCCTTTAGCTTTTTCTTTATCTCATCTCTTGCAGCTTTTACTGCCTCTTGAGCTTCCTTATCTGCTTCCTTGCTAGCCCTCTTAAGCTTAGTAAAATCCGCCACCTTAAACTCTGTATAAAGAGAATTAAAATCCTTGGCCAGTGCATCTATTAACCTATTTACAAGGGCTAGGTCCTCCCTGATAGTATCACCATAGCCCTCTAGGCCAGAAGTCTCGTCGCAAATTTTCTCTGCAGCTCTTAGCTTATCCTTAGCACTGATAAGCTCAATCCTTATGCTCTCTAGCAAAACCTGTCCCCAAGGGGTAGTGCTTAAATCAAAATTATCCCCTATATTAAATTCCTCAGCCTTTTCCCTTAGCCACTTCTCTGGCCAAGGTCCGCTCATAGAAAAGCTATATAGGTCCAATATGAGTTCTTCCAAAGGCTTATCATCCTTAGAGCTACCGAAGCATTCAACTAAGGCTAGAAAGTCCTGATCATTTTTATCATATCTGTCCTCCATCAGCTCCTGCAATAGCTCCTGCTTTAAAAGCACTGTCTCCGTTTCCTCTGCTATTCTGAAGCTTGGGTCCAGGTCTATAGTATGAAAGTTGTTTTTTATCACATCTAAGCAAAAGGAGTGCATGGTTGTAATATAGGATCTGTTTAAGAGGGTTAATTGCCTTTGAAGAAGAGTAGAATCAGGATTTTTATCTAGCTCCTTAGAAATAGCCTCTCCTATTCTTTCTCTCATTTCTGCCGCCGCCGCATTGGTGAAGGTTACAACCAGCAATCTATCTATATCTACAGGCTCCTTTTCATTGGTGATTATTTTTATTATTCTTTCAACTAACACCGCAGTTTTACCAGAGCCTGCCGCCGCTGCTACCAGCAAATTGCAATTTCTAGTATCTATAGCCCTTTGCTGCTCCTTAGTCCATTTTGTTTCTGCCATTAACCTTCACTCCCTTCATCTACTTCTGCTACTTCTACCTTATCCTGCATAAGAGTCCAAACCTCATCATCCTTTTTCTTATTAACATATCTATATTTATTATCCTTCATAGAGGGGTCAAACTGACAAATGGATGCAAAGTTGCAGTAGCTGCAAGCAGTATGCTTCTTACTCTTAGTCGGCCTAATTTCTATATTTCCATTCAGCATATCCTCACAAATCCTCACCATGGTATCTCTAACATATTTTCTTAGTATATTAAATTGCTCTTCAGTTACCACCGATGGTGTGGAGCCTAATGTATCTCCCTTGTTCATTCTTGCAGGTATAATCAAGGAATAGCCTTCTATCTCCTTATCCATGCTCTTTACTACCCTGGCATCCTTAAGAATAAGGCCGTTCATCTTAAGCTTCTTTAATATAGCCTTCTCGATTTCTTCCTCCGTCATATCTGCAGTACCATTAATCATAGGATCATCCACTCTAAAGTACAAAACTGCTCCTGGCATAGCCTGTAGCTCAGTATAATAGCTGTCTCTTATACACATCT
>DGDR01000115.1 GCA_002385545.1 Clostridium sp. UBA3947 | reverse complement strand
ATAAGAGACAGGGATAAGGTTACCGCTTATTTAGATGAGTATAACAAGGACAAATCCGATGAGGATAAGATTCTTTATATTGACCTTGCAAGCTCTATTTCAGATATGACTGGCGGTATAATGGACGCAATTACAATTGTTCTTATCGCGTTCGCAGCAATTTCACTTGTTGTAAGCCTTATCATGATTTGCATTATCACATATACATCTGTATTGGAAAGAACAAAGGAAATTGGTATCTTAAAGGCACTTGGTGCAAGAAAGAAGGATATTACACGCGTGTTTGACGCTGAAACCTGTATTTTAGGTGTATTTTCAGGATTATTAGGTGTAGGACTTGCAGCAATTGGTACAATACCTATAAATATATTTATCGAAGATATGTTCTTTCGTGAAAGAAATTATTTAAGCCACTCAAAAGAGCGACTTAGGATTTATGAAAGACAAACAAATACTCATGGGCAATTAATAAAAAGTTTCTTTCAATACTTATTTTAGCCCAATATTCGGTAGACTTACAATTATGTTGTTCTTTTATGACAATTTCCTTCAACTTAAAGCCTGTTTTTATAAATATATTCATCACATTAAATGCTAACGGTACAATATAACCGTTTTGTCGAATATCTCCCATCATTATGGCACAATACTTCCCCTTCTTCAATACTCTGAAACATTCTTCTGATACCTTTACCATAGCATTATAAAATTCATTAATGTTCATTAAAGAAATATCTTCTTTTATATCCTTGCTATATTTGATTATGCCAGCATATGGTGGATGTGTACAAATTAAATCAATAGAATTGTCTTCTATACCTGTTAATTTTCTTGCATCTATTTTTAATAATGGTATTGATTTATTAACAATTCTCTGTCGGGATATTGCTAAGGCTGACTCATTTATATCACAGCCTATACATCTTCTATTCGCAGCCTCAGCTTCAATTAATGTTGTTCCACTTCCAACAAATTGATCTAGTATCAAATCTCCCTCTCTTGAATATCTTAGAATAACATTCTTAGGAACATACGGACTCCAATTCCCTCTATAATCACCTTTATGGGTTCCCCAATTTCCTCGTTGCGGAAAGCTCCATATACTTTTAGTTTCTAATATAAATCTATCATTCATCATCACAACACCACTTATACTTTAATTAAATTCAAATATAATTATGGTCATAAGTTTTTTGTTTTAATCTAATATAAAGTATTTTTATATAATAACTTCATGTCTCATTAATCAATATTTCAACACAATCCAAGTTTACCTACTAACCAAATTAGTTAATTTTTAACAAATTAACTCTTGCAATTACATATTATTCCATTTATAATATATATTAGATAATATTTCCAGAGTTAAAAGGGTGATATTTAATGAAAAAATACAATAGAAAACCAAAGGGCAAAGTAATTAAGCTAATTGTTAATGAAGAAGAAGAAACTGTTATTAAGAATAAGGCATCCCTATTAGGTATGGATGTTAATGACTATATACTTGATTGCTGTATATTTAATTGGGCAATTTCTGACTATATCAACAATCGCTATGCCCATTCCTCAGTGGCACAGAAAAAATCTAGTTCATAATCAACTCACTATCATAAACTTTGCTAGATATTTTCAATACTATCACCGCTAATATCCTCCTTATTTATATGTGATAACTAATTCACCTCCGAGCTATCATGTATAAATAAGTAATTACATAAATTAAAGGGAGTATACAGGATTAGTGATGAAATCCATGTACGCTCCCTATTTTCATTTACTATATTCAGTCTATAATCTACCTTGCAAGCCTTAGTTTATGTCATAGTCTGCTGTGTACTATATATGCTTTTATCCTAAACTATATGAAAATTCAGGCTCTATGCAATACTTTATACCAACCTTATGAAATTCCTGGCATATTTCCTTTACCCTTACAGCATAGCCCGAATATAATAATGAGCCTTTTTCTTGCAACTATGCCTTGTCTTTTATGTATCCAATGTTTTGAGCCTTTGACACTGCATGTATTACCTTAATATCCTTAAAATCAGCCTCTAATAAGTACACATTATATGTTTCCCTATCCAAAACTATTTCCTCTATATAAGTTGTTACAGTCCTCTATCCACAATTTTTGCAAAGCAATCCTTGTATGCTACCCTATCGCTTAAGCTTTTATTCAGTGCCACATCCTGTGCACTTCCCTATGACTTCCAAAAAAACTTCTGGATCACTTATAAATATATATGCTTCAGACTTTTGTATAATATCCACAAAAACTTACCTATTAATTTCCATATATGCTCTATTATCTACAATAACAGCTAAATCATTTGCCCATATAAATCTTAAAATAGTATCCATTATCTCAATATTTAAATTTCTTAAATCTAACCTACATGTAACTTCGCTAATGTTACCTTCTTCTTAAAATAGTTCAATTACATTACTACTTATATCTCCTAACTGAACTATATCATTGCTCCAGCTATCAGTTCTTTTAAGAACTTTACCAACTTCCTCAATGGAATCCTTACTAATATTATATCTACTCCACAAACTGGAAAACTCCAAATTCTCAATACTATCCTTAGTGTTCAGCTTATCCTTTGGAGCCAACTTTAAATCAACCTGCCATATTGCCATACTAACCACCCCATAACCTTCCCTTATACTTTAAAAACCTACTTATATGAGCTTAATATTCACACCCTAATACATCCCCTAAATCCTCTAACGCTATAATAAGACTCCGCCCCATTATGATATACAAAGACCCTACCATATCTTAAATCGCCAAAAATAGCACCACCTAGCTTTCTAATGTCAGCAGGTGTCTTTAGCCAGCTAGAGGTTTTCATATCAAATTTACCTAGCTTCTGCAACTGCCCATATTGCTCCTCTGTTAATAGATCAATTCCCATCTCTGCAGCCATTCCTACCGCACTGCCTACAGGTTTGTTCTGCTTTCTGGACTCTAGGGCTTCATTGTCGTAGCAGAGGCTTCTGCGGCCTTTTGGGGTTTCTGGAGAACAATCATAAAAAATATATTCATCCGTATCTTTATCATAAGCAACTACATCGGGCTCGCCACCGGTTTTCTCCATTTCGTTTAAGGACCATAGCTTTTCTTCATTTGCTATGAGCTTAGCTTCTATTTTTGACCAGTCAAGGTCCTTATGGCGATCTATATTTTTCTCAAACCGTTCCTTCAAAACCTTTAATAATTGGCTACGGTCTTCTTGGGATAGTTCTCTTTTTATATTGTTCATTAATAATCCTCCTTACAAGTAAAGTCATGGTTACAAATGGTGAAATAGTATTAAGTAATCTTAGTATTTCCATTATCATACTACATTTAACATTGATCTTCAATTACAGTTACTTTTAATAACCTTACTATTGGCTAGTACTTACTGGTATCAGGCACTCTGCTGATTTTCGTTCATAAGTTATTGGTCATAATGGATAGAGCATAATATGGACTGTTGCACAATAATTGATTACCTAGTCTTGCTCTATTTTTTACGTTAAGAAATCCTCACTATAGCTTGTCCCTTTCACCCCCATATTCATCAACACTATTTTGAAACAAAGCAATATGTGCAAAAAAAAAGCTATCCCACTTTTAGAAGTTAAAAATTAAATAATTATTAAACTTTTCATAGTCTATAATTTCTGCTGAATTTCCTTCTATTGAATTTCCATATGTTAATTCTACTATATGTTGGTAAAATTGCTATCCACTACTTGTTGTCAGAGGCTAGATATCAGAAGTTAAAGATTTAAGGTCAGATTAAAGAGATTAAGGATAATTTGTGAAATGTAAAAAGGAAGAGGCCTCTTACCTCTTCCCTGCAAACTCCATCGGTGATAGTTTTGTATACTTTTTGAATACTGTAGAATAATGTTTGTAGTCGTTAAAACCAACCATATAAGAGATTTCATAAACTTTATAGTCTCCTTGCTTCAATAGCTCTACTGACTTTTGAACTCTGTATTTGTTCAGAAAGTCATGGAAGGTATGATTTGTTTCTTCCTTGAATTTTCTAGAAAGATAGCTTGGACTTACTGCTAGTTGGTTTGCTACATCTTCAATTTTAATTTTGTCAGCATAGTTATCTATTATATATTGAATTGCAGCTTTTACTGGCTTGCTGGTATCCTTCTCGGCTTTAATGTAGCCTTCTGGCTGGATTATGTTGAAGTCTGAGCTATCCTTTACAGAGGTTAAAAGCTGCTTAAAAATATGTTTTTCCTTTATTTTTACCTTTACTCTTTCAATGAGGTTCTTTAGTTGCTCCTCATCATAAGGCTTAAGCAGGTAATCAAAAACATCTAAATCTATGGCTTTCTTGGCGTATTCAAATTCTCCGTAGCTTGTTAAAATAACCTTTTCAAAATCCCAGAGGTCGGTGGCTTTTTGAAGCATTTCTATGCCATCCATTAGTGGCATTTTTATATCTGTAATGACTAAGTCTGGTTTAACTTCTTCGATAGCTTTTAGGCCTTCCACACCGTCCGATGCCTCTGCAGCTATTACGCAATCCATGCTAAGCCAATAAATTGAGTGAACTAATCCCTTTCTGATTAAATTCTCATCCTCAACTATTACTATCTTAATCACATCGCTTCGCTCCTTATTTTTTATTCCTTTTGCTATCGCAACCTCTGCGGTGAAATTTACCTTACTGTCTTTTTCCTATTATATTTTAAACTTTTCTATGGTTGCTTTCAATTCATTAGCTGTATTGCTACTAATATCAGTGTATCCTTGAACCTCATTGACCTTCTGGAATATATCTGCTACTTTTTCTGACATATGCATGGTGCCTTCTGCTCCATCGTTAATGGTGATGGCTACCTCTTCTACCGCTTTGAAAATATCTTCTACGGTAGCTGCTAGCTGTTGTGCTGTTCCACTGATATCAGATACTAAATTATCTACAAAGCTTGCATCTTTACTGTACTTCTCACCGGTTTCTATCATTTCCGAGTAGTCCTTGTTAATGCTTGTATCGATAAAGGACATTATTTGTGTATAGCCTTGGGTAAGCTCTTCTACTGAGTAAATTACCTCAGCAACCGCTTTTTTAATATCATCAACGGTGCCTTTAGAGAGCTCAGCTAGCTTTCTTACTTCCTCTGCTACTACAGCAAAGCCTTTACCGGATTCGCCAGCTCTAGCTGCTTCTATAGCTGCATTTAGGGCTAAGAGATTGGTTTGTTCTGATATCTCTAGTATGCTATTTGATAGGACATTAATTTTATTAACATTCTTAGCTCTTATGATGGCAGCATCAAGGGATTCCTTGGTTTTTAAGTATATATCTTGGGCATTTTGACTTGAAGCTATGGCATTGTTCTTTAATTGTCTAGCTCTAATGCTTATGGTTTTCGCCTCATCGGCGCCGTTTTGAGCCTTGTGGGCTAAGAATTCTGCGCTCTGTTGAATGGAGTTTGTGGAACTTCCTACTTCCTCTGCGGTGGCAGCAGTTTCTTCCATACCTACAGATAGTTTTTCTATATTAACATTGGTCTCTTCCACTGAGGCTCTTAGGCTTGAAAGAAGCTCAGAAACCTTGTTAGAAGCTTCTGCAACCTTTTCTGAGTCTTTTTGAACCTCAACCATGATATCTCTGATATTGGCAATAAATTTATTCACTGCCGCTGCCAGTTCACCAATTTCATCCTTAGAATTCAACTCTATTTTTGCTGTTAAGTCACCGCCACTTTCCGCTAGCATAACTAGTTTTTTCTTTAGCTTTCCAATTGGTCTAGTTATGGATAATATAATAATAATTGAAGCTATTATTGTTATTATAAGAGATAGAAGAATAACAAGTATGAGTATTATGGCTGAATACTTAAATAATTTATTAGCTTCGTCTCTGGAAGCCCTTGCCTCATTTTGATTGTATTCAACAAGTTCAATTAGCCTATCATCCAGTATCTGATAATTAATTTTAGCATCCATTGAGAAAATATATTCAGCTTCAGTAACATTACCTTCTAAACTATGAGTCTTAATCCTTGAGTAAATATCATTTGCCTGTTTTATATTTACTTTAATTGCTTCTAGTAGCTCCTTGCTTTCTCCTTCATTCATTAGGTTTTCATAGGCTTGAAGATCGCTGTTTATTTTTTCATTTATACTAGCTATTTGGTTATCTATTATTTTCTTTTCTGATTCTAGCTTGGAGCTTACATGTAAATACTCAGCAATTCTAAAATCCGCAGCAGACTTATTAATTGAATTGGCTAGGTTTAGTCTCTCCATCCATTTATCAGAAATTACTCTGGAGGATTGACTTATAGTGTGAATAGTGTTTAGGGAGTAAATTCCCAAAGCCACTAACAAGGCGGTTATGGTAGTAAATGCTATAATTAGTTTTGACTTAATTGATAGTTTCATTTTGAAATCCCCCTAGTTATTGATCAATAGTACCCATCTTTTGTTAAAATTCTTCCGTTAATACTACTGGTAATGTAATTACAATTTTTGCTCCCTTTAATTTACTGCTGTAAATTTCTAATCCATAGGAATCACCATACATAAGCTTTATTCTCCTATGAACATTGTGTAAGCCTATATGCTGGGTTTCATTATCATTTGCATCTAGGCATTTTTTTATTTCCGCTAATCTTTCCTCATTAATACCCTCACCATTATCCTCAATTTCAATAAATAGCATATCCTCCTTTAAAAAACATTTTATATCCACTCTTAAATACTTCTTAGTCATAAAACCGTATTTAATGCTGTTTTCAATGATTGGTTGTATAATTAGCTTTGGTATTATGCAGCCTTTTGATTCATCCTGTAGAGTAATATTATAGTCAAAATTTTCCTCGAATCTGTATTTTTGTATTAGTAAATAATCCTTTATATACTCAATATCTTCTGCTAGCTTAAACCTACGTACCTGATTATTTATGCTGTATCTAAGGAGGTTAGACATAGCTACAATTACCTTTAAGGATGCCTCCCTATCGGTTTTAACCAAATATTTTAGCATTTCAAGGATGTTAAATAGAAAATGTGGATTAAACTGAGCTTCTAGCTGCTTAAGCTCTGAAACAACTCTTCTTGCTGCCTCTTCCTTGTTTTTCTCCATCAATTCCTTTATCTTTATAAGCATTTCATTATAATGATGGCCTATAAGCTCAAATTCGTCAGCAGTACGAATATCTACTGTTGTGTCCAGATTCCCTTCCTGTACACATTTTATAGCCTGAAGGAGCTCATCAATAGCCTTTGTTTTGCTTGTGGCAATACTATCTGTTATTTTAAACATAGCTATAAATAAAATTATAAAAAGACCTAGTAAGAATAGTTCTCCAATAATGTATATATTTTTGATAAATCCTATAGCGGTTATGGTATACACGTATATATTGCCATTTAGTGAAGATGATTTATATAGATACAAATCTTTATCTTTAGAAAGATTTTTAAACTTTCCTATACTATCCAAAAAAGCAGTGTTGCTAGCTACAATATAATTATCATATCTATCAGTAATAACTGCATGGTGTCTAGTGTTTGTGCTTATTACCTTGTTTAATTCATTCTCTAGAATATCAAAAACCACAAATCCAATAATTTCCCCAGAGGAATCCAAAACAGCCCTACCAATAGAGTATATGGTTCTTGTATTTACATCCAGCTGAGACTTGTTTATCCATAAGGTGGTTTCATAAGGATTTTCCTTCATCCTTTTAAATACCCCCCACATAAAAATGTCATCCTTCTCAGCATATTGTGGGGTTACCGTAGAGTTGGTTACAAGAATCTGGCCTTTGTCGTTAAATATATAAAACTTACTCCTTATACTTTGGCTATTTACTATATTGTAAAACCGCTCATAAATTATTTGCTCATTATGGTGGCCATATAGGATATCTTTTACTTCCTGCCACTGAACTAAAAGTTCCACTTCTTCAATATACTTATTAAATTCTTTACTAATAGTTTGGGATATTTGGGCATTATATTTTTTATTGCTTTGCTGTACCAAAATATTGCTGGCTAAAAAGATAAGATTATAAAAAGCAAAGGATAAAAATATAACAGGGACTATGGTATAACGAAGAAAAGCCATCCTAAGTTCCTTTCTAAAGAACTTTCTTTTTCTTACATTCATATCATAGTCCCCCTTTAATCTAATATTAAAAGGTTTGTATGTTATAGACTGATTTCCTTCTTTCCACTTAGTTTAAAGAATATCAGTAAGGAAATAATTGTGGTAACTGTTAGTATTGTTGACAAGGCCGCTGCTGTACCATAGCTAGCTCTAATTACTTCTGTGTATATAGCTACAGACATAGTTCTTGTCTTTCCAGTATAAAGAATTACTGAAGCACTTAACTCATTAATAACTGTAATCCAGCTTAAAATTGCTCCTGACAAAACACCTGGTAGCATCATTACTGCTGTAACCTTGAAGAAGGTTTTCATTGGTGAATAGCCTAAGCTTATGGAAGCCTCTTCAACACTTGGGCTTAACTGATATAGTATAGCTGCGCTGGATCTTATTGTGTAAGGTAATCTTCTTATTACATATACTACTACAATAATGATGAAAGTACCACCTAATACTAAAGGTTTTTTGTTAAATGCTAAAAGTAGTGTTATACCAAGTACTGATCCCGGAATAATATATGGAAACATTGTTATTGTATCCAGTAAAGATGTAAAAGTATTCTTTTTTCTTACGGAAACATATGATATAAACATACCTAATAAAACTATAATTAAGATAGCTATAATACCATAGGTATAAGTATTTGCTATTGAGCTTCCTAGTTTGTTAAGCACTGTCTTGTAGCTGTTTAGGGAGAAGCCCTTTACAAACATGGATCCTCTTGTCTTTAAGAAAGATGTATAGATAACAGTGGCTTGAGGAATTATTGCTAGGCCTACTACAATATAAACATAAAGATGAGCTAACACATTTTTATATCCTTTTATCTTCTTAGCTTCCATTGGTCTTAAGGAACTCATAACATAGGATTTTTTGTTTACTAAATATTTTTGACCTATGAATATTACAGATGTTATTAATATCATTAATACACTTAGAGCTGCAGCAAAGTTAGCCTGTCCTCCAACTTCACTAATAAACTCAGAATATATTAATACCGGCATTGTTCTGTAACCTTCACCTATAAGCATTGGAGTACCAAAGTCTGCCAAGCAGTTCATGAACACTAGCAATGAACCAGCTAATATAGTAGGACGTATAAGTGGTAATATTATTGTGGCTACCTTTCTAATTCCACTACATCCAAGGCTCTCTGCAGCCTCACCTAAGGAAGCATCCATCTTTTTGAGAGCTCCAGATACATACATATAAATGTAAGGGAATAGTTTCAAGGTAAATACTAGTAATATTCCAGTAAAGCCATAGATGCTTGGTACCTTTATTCCTAAGGTATTTGTAAGGAACTTAGTAACTACACCATTTCTTCCAAGAAGCAGAATCCATGAATATGCACCTATGAATGGAGGTGATAATACTGATAAAATTATTAACACTTCAATTAGAGATTTAAATCTTATTTTAGTTGTGGTCATAATATAAGCCAGTGGGGCACCAATAACTATTGCAAGTATTGTTACCAAGATAGTTACAACAAAACTGTTTTTCAAGGTTTCATAGTAATACTTTTTTGAAAAAAACATAGCAAAGTTATCAAGAGTAAACTTCCCGGAATTTACATCCTTAAAGCTCTGGATAAAAAGGGAAAACATTGGATAAATCAAAAACACTACAAATACTAAAAAGGATAATATGCTTATAGATGTCCAGAAGTCTAATTTAAATTTTTTCCTACTTTTAGCTTTCATATTTATTCACTCCATCTATCAGACTTTCTACTCCTAGCTCGTTAAATACATTGATTCTATTGCTATCAACCTCGAGCAAAATACTGTCTCCAGTGTTATAAATATCATCATGATTACTACAATCCTGTGATACTTCTATTACTTGACCATTCTCTAATTTTACTTCATAGTTTACATATCTACCCAAGAAAGTACTGAAGTGTATTGTACCCTTAATACCCTTACCGCTCCTTGATATAGAGAATTCCTCTGGTCTAACGGATATTACTACATTTTCCTTATCCTTAACCTTTTTGCTTAAGTTTGTCATAGGAACCTTATATCCACCTGGGAACACCACAGAAGTGCCATCCTTATCTACGCTAATTTTTCCTTCAAATAGGTTGGAATGGCCTATAAAAGTTGCTACAAAAGTGTTTACTGGTCTTGTATATATTTCCTTTGGTGTACCTATCTGTTGAATTACTCCCTGATTCATAATTGCTATTCTGTCTGATACAGCTAAGGCTTCTTCCTGATCGTGAGTAACATATATGGTAGTAATACCAACCTTCTTTTGAATATCTCTTATAGCTGTTCTCATTTCTACTCTCAATTTAGCATCAAGATTTGATAGAGGTTCGTCCATTAGAAGTACTGTTGGATGAATAACTATAGCTCTAGCCAAGGCTACTCTCTGCTGTTGTCCGCCAGAAAGCTTGTCTCTTATACACATCT
>DGDR01000186.1 GCA_002385545.1 Clostridium sp. UBA3947 | reverse complement strand
AGATGTGTATAAGAGCATTGAACAATAAATAAATCAGAATATTTATACATTAATTTACCTGTCTTGCTGGCATCATATACTCTAGCGAAGCTTTCTATATATATTACTTTCTTCTTAAATATCTTAGCTAAGAAAACCATTGGTATTACTACCATAGCTCCTGTAGTAACAACAAAATCAGGACTTTCTTTACACCAAATCAAAAGAGACTTAAAAAAATTAAATATCATCTTAAAAACAAAAAAAATATCCTTTGAACCGGTCTGCACCAAATAATAATCTGCTTTCGAAGGATACCTAGTACGTTCAGTAACCCAAAAAACATCATGCTTTTCGGATAATGGGGATAGCATCCTAAGCTGTTCATAATGTCCTCCAGAAGATGAAATTAAACATATCTTTTTCTTTATGCTTTTACTTTTCTCCATTTCGTTCACCTAATAACATATTACAGTTAACAGTCTATTTATTGATATAACCTTCTTTTTTAGTAAACATAATTTTAAAATTATATTTAGTCTGTTCGGTTTTCTTATTCTTTATATACTTGTCCATATTCAACATGAGACCGAAGAGTATTAAGAAAAGCACAACCACTAGACCGAAATAAAAATATTGAAATATTCCTATTGTAATCCCTATCAATGCTGCTAATAAAGCAAAACCGTATATAATAAGCACAGTTTGTTTCTGACTAAAGCCTTTGCCCATGATCCTATGATGCAAATGCTGTTTATCAGCAACCAATAAAGGTTGTTTATTAATAGCTCTCCTTACAATAGCCAATCCGGTATCGAATATTGGTACTGCCAGTATTATTATAGGAGCAACCATTGAAGCAGGATTTTCCGGTATATTAAGGCTTATTATTCCTAGGATAGCCAATATGAAACCTATAAATGTACTCCCCATATCTCCCATAAATATTTTAGCTGGATGAAAATTATAAAAAAGAAAACCAAGTATTGAACCGGCAATAGATAGTGCAATCAGAAATCCGATATGGTCTGAACCTCTTTTTCCTAGTAAAAAAATAAAGCCAACTGAAGCAATAAGCGAAACCCCTCCAGCCAGCCCGTCCAATCCATCTATAAGATTGATCGCATTTATAATTCCAACAATCCAGCAAATACTTATGGATGCATCTATTAGTAAAGAAAAATATAAATTTTGAGTAATATATTCACTAATATTAACTCTTATCCCTGAAGCAACGACTATTATGGAACACAATATTTGAATTACAAGTTTTTTCTTTGCTCCTATGTCATAAACATCATCCAGAAACCCAAGTATAACAAGTATAGCAGAGCAAAAAACAATACTGACAACCTTTAAACTAAATCCAGCAAAAATAATAAAGGTTACAGTAAAGCCAATAAAAATCGCTGTTCCACCTAATAAAGGCGTAGGCTTTTTATGAACCTTCCTTCCGTTTGGCTTGTCCACAATACCATTTTTGTTTGCACACCAAATAATGGGCGGCATTCCTATTAATGAAACTAAAAATGATATAATAAACGGTAAAAACTTACCCATAATTATCATCCTCACCAAAAAAATTCATACATATATAACACAATAAAACTTATTGTATTTTTTATATGTATATTATTGCCATCTTTTTACTTTTAATTCCATGCAAAAAAAGAGTAATTTACCCTTACCACTTCAAAGTGGATTATAACCGTTTATATAACCTCCTGCAGTGAATATTTTGCGCCGAAACAGCAAAATTTTCTTCAGGAGTTTGTCAAAAACCATACTAATTCTACTATATACAGGTATATATGTCAATTGGACATATAATAATCACACAGGTATAGTGTCCAAAATATATCCTATATTTGGCAATAATACCCTAGAAAACTCATTTCTTGCATTTATTGACTAAATGAGCGCCCAAGTCTATACATTTCTCATTGCCTAAAAACTGGATATATACCTTTATACGGTTTTTCCTGGCATCGAATCTTTCGATAATTCCTTCCAGACCCTTTAATGGCCCGTCTACGACTACAATACGGTCTCCCTCTTTATATACCTCCGAAAAACCTATGGTATCACCCCGGGAGGTAAGCGCGAGGATAACCGCCATATCCTCATCCCTTATGGGTACGGGTTCGCTTTCATCTTTCAGAATACTGTACACCATAGGCAGTTTTGATATCCTGTAGTACATATCGACAGCCATAACCGTATTTATGAGAACATATCCTGGAAACAGTTTTTTTACTACCTCGTAGGTCTTTCCCTGTCTTCGCTCCTTCAGCTTTCTTTGCGGAATAAGAATCTTTATATCATCGTCAGGATACACCGTATTGATCAATTGTTTTAGTTTTTCTTCCTGTCCGGTCTCAACAAATAATGCATACCACTTCATGTTAGATTCCATTTATCCTTATCCTCTCAGTCTGCATGTTATTAAAGCTTGATTGTATGAGGATTTACCCATTTCACTATTTAAAAAACCAGAGTCTCCATATACTGCGTTTATATCTCCTGGGAGGCTCCACGTCAACAGGATTGCCCTGTACAATATCATAAGGCGTTATTCCGATAATTTTATTAACCTGTATCGGATCCAGCCATTTTTTCAATGTTTCCACAGCCTCTTTCATATAAGGGCCCCGTAAACCGTCAGAGTGAGTATCCGTCCCAAGGACATGGCCCATTCCGTGGGTAAGCAGTATTCGGGCACATTTCTGCACCTGCTTGCCGTACAAACCGGTTATACTTCCGGTATTTATCTGGCACAGGCATCCCCTGTCCACAAACCTGTACAGTTTATTTGGGTCATTTATTATTCTTAAGTTCCTTTCGGGGTGGGCAATTACCGGTATAAGCCCTGCAAGTTGGAGCTTGTACACAAAATCATCAGCAAAAAAGGGCACATCTCCCATAGGTAGTTCTACAAGGATATAATGGGTACCGTTTATGGT
>DGDR01000098.1:21856-31240 GCA_002385545.1 Clostridium sp. UBA3947 | reverse complement strand
ATGAATTAAGGACTCCATTCTGCTTACCTTGGAATTGATTCTCCTTCAAATTAATATAAATTAAGATTTGTAAAACCAAAATCGCTACTCCAATAATTAATAATAAGCCTAGTCCAATATATAACATGGTTAATTCACTCTCCTTAAAGCTATGCAGCTTTCTCCTTCAATGAAATATTACACATTCACACAGAAAATAAACTCTTCATTTGCTAATCTTATTTTCATACCTGGAAAAATTTCTACTTCCTCATAAACAGGGATAGCCTTTCCATCTACATAGGTTTTATTAGTAGAATTATTGTCTTTTATATAAAACCTATAGTTTCTAATAATAAGATCTGCATGGTTTCTACTTATAGCATTGTTTCCTGTAACTACATAGGCTGAATATTGAGGATCCTTACCAATTCGAAAAACTGGCTTATTTATAAAGATTTTTTCTCCTGTCTTAACTCTTATAAGATAAGGGAATAAAGCTTCCTGAGAGCTACTAGAAGTTAACAAGGCAGTTCCATCATCATAGGTATCTGCTTGTACTTCTACTGCAGTGTTTTGTATATTTAATTCTGTCGCTTGTGGCTCCTTCGTATAATTCATATGGAAGCTGTCAGGTTTATTCTCTGTTCCTCCAAGGTTAGCAGATTCATATGCCTTATAGTTATCCGTATTAAAATTATCAATAGTAATGTCATAATTAACAGAGCTATCCCGCTGAAGTATTTCAGAGGTTAGACCTGCAAGCTTGTTTACTAATTCCTCTAGCTTCTTTATGGAAAAAATTTTGCCACTTCTAAAAAACTTAATATATTCTGTTACATAGCTACTGTCCTCAAAACGACTGAAAACACATTGGAAAGGCAAGTCCATAAAGAACTCATCTATATTTACTCTTAGTTGCGAGTTAATTACAGGCCAATATATAAAAGATAATTCCTTTGTAATAGTATCGATAAAAATATATTCCAAATCTAATCCAAGATTTTTTACATACATCATATTTTTTTCGCAAAGCTTTATAGCATTGATAATCTGTTGCACTATATCTAAGAAAACTACTTTAGTTATAACATGTTTCAGATAATCCTTTAAAGGAACCTTACCTTCAATGCTACCCTTCAAATAGTTTGCACGTCTCTCCTTAAATTCAAATACGGGAACAAATCCCTCCACCATTCCTCTAGAAATCATATCCAGCTCCCTGAGATTAATTTCCTCTGGTGAAGACAGCTTATTGGATACTAGTATTCTATTGTTTTGATTTATAACTGAAATCCTGCTCATACTTCATTCCCCTACCCGTTTTTCTTACTGTCCTATTAGTGACATAGCTCTATTAACGGCGTCAGCTTGTGCCTGCTTATATAAACCAGCACAATAACGCAAAAATTGAGCCTGCTTTAATAGCTCCTTTGATAGATTTTGTCCAGCGTTTTTTACTCCCTCTTCTCCATTGTATACCTGTTTAAATGTTTGGAAATCCAATCCTTCCCAACCTGTTCCTAAGTCTTCCACATTAATACCTAATTGACCTAATAAAGAATTATAGGTTGACATATACTCTTCAATCTTTCCCGCTGCATCCTCTAGCCCATAATGATCCACCTTGATATATTTCCCCATAAATTCCTCCCCATTATACTAATCTATATTTTCTATTTTCTCTTTAACATATCTATATTCGCCAGCTAAATTTGAAATAACTGCAGCATAACGTTCGCCGCCAATACCTATAAAGTCTTTTCCTAAGCCTTCTGAAATATCATCAAGCTCATTTATAATACTTTTTAATTCCTGTGCAATATTAGCTAGCTTATTTTTTGTAGCTTGATCCATTTTACCTCCCCCTAGGCAAAATTAATTTGATTTTGAATTTGACTTTCTATTTGCTCAAAATCTTCAGCAGTTGCTATTAAATAGCGGCGACACTGATCAATTCTATAACTGTAATCAGTAAAAAAATCTGCCTGAATCAAATCTTTTAAGTTCTTAAGTCCAACTTTAGTATAGAGGCTGTCCAACTCAGAATCTATATTGCTAATCCGCCTATTTACTTGTTCTAATCTATCCGCATAAGAACGAAGTTTATATGTGTCCACTTTTATTACTGGATTTGCCATGGCATATTTATATCCGGGATTAAGATTTTCTTTAACCCACTGCTTAAGACCATTAACAAAGTTATTTATTGCATTTATAATTATTCCGCATAATTCCTTAGCAACTTCATGCAGATTTACTAATATACTTTGAAGCTTGATAAGAGTCTTCACAAAATCACCAACGAATCCTAGTACAAGTACTAAAGGAGCTATGATAATAATAGCACACGCTATAATTAACACCATAAGTATTGTGGCTACTATCACTCCTGGAATTCCGTACTCTTCCCCTACTTTATCAAGTGCTTTATAAATATCTTTACCTAAAAGCCCTGCTAGTTGATGCATAACCATCATTCCTTCGGGAGTATGTATTAAATCATCTACA
Organism: Clostridium sp. UBA3947; assembly: GCA_002385545.1. Classification (GTDB taxonomy): domain Bacteria; phylum Bacillota; class Clostridia; order Clostridiales; family Clostridiaceae; genus Clostridium_AU. The sequence continues at coordinate 28,750 of DGDR01000098.1, read as the reverse complement.
AGTATGGTATATCAATTAATGCTAATGCAAGAATATTTCCTTTAGAAAACACCTTCTCCCCATTAACTGGATTTGTACCTTTTTGCATTAATGCCATAAGCCCACTAGCAGCATAAATACGAAGTTCTGGTGGTAATTCTACTAGATCATAAGAGTACCGTTCTATTAGCATAGATAATGCTCCTCGTTCTCCTAGTTCTGTAAAAGAACCGTCCACATTAAGATAAGCATCTGGGTAATGAAATTTTACAGCATCCCCTATACCATTTATAATATTAGATTTAAAGTAATATCTACGTTCTTTAGGAATTACAGGAATAGCCAAAGGATTAACATAGTCGTTCTCTTCATAAAACCCATACATTTTATTAATTGCTGCAAGATACGCATCTTTACCATGTCTATTTATAAATGCTTCTATTGCTTCTGGCGACATTCCCTGCCCATCGAAACTAAAACACTTATCTATTAAATCATTATATTTAGAATTTATAGTAACATACTGGGCCTTGTTACCACCTTTTGAATGTCCCGTAACTATAATATTCATATCTTTTTTAAAACCATTTTTCAAAGCTACATAAGTAAAATACAAAGCAGCTTCCTCTTGCTGAGGAGAATCTGTTACCATTCCTCCTACCCCTACAGCATTATCCATCCATTCGCCTTTACCTGTACCTCTATAGGCCACAATCACATTCCCGTTTTGATCACTAAATGTGCACGCCTCTAACCCATGCTCGTCATATGATGTTTCTGGTATGAACATGGTGTGATCATTCATAACCATATTTGCTAAATGAGGGTTCCTCTCACAGGCGTTTTTTAGTATTTGGTATTGACGTTGTCTGTCTTCATAGTCGGATTTGCTGCCGTCGGAGTGAAGTGATAGGTAACGTTCGTATCCTCCTGGGGAATCGTAAATTTCTCCCAATCTATTTACTATTTCTTCTACAGGGTCCTTATTTTCTACCTTTACATCCTCTATATCCATATACATAAGAACATTTAATACAGCTGCTTCATTTGCGCTATCTTTGATAGATGAATCTATATTACTCATTAATCTCACTCCATCTACTAGTCTTAAATTGGTATGTTCTATCCATTCTAAACCTACCTTCGCACAATATCCAATCTGATATTTTTGAATCTGTAAACAAATCATTTATATTCATATCGTTTATTAGATCTAACTTATCTTCTTTAACATAAAAAATATACAACATGCAAATATATTCCTTTGACTCTAGCACTTTACGTAACTCTTCAACTTTTTCATCTTTATTAATTTTATAACTAGGGTCGCTTATACATATTGCAAAGGATAAAGGAATTATCATAGCCTTTGAATACTCTTTTATACTCATACTTTGATTAACTTCATCACCCATAGGCATTCCACCTGGCCTATAAAAAACATTACTCTCAGGATATACTTGAGCAATTATTGGCCTTAGTTCTTCCTCTATCTTCTCCTTCATAAGAAAATCCGTATAATTATCAACTATCTTGTCCCCATATTTTCTAACAATTATTCTCCCCTTAGGAAACTTCTCAGAATGAACAATCATTTCTGTATAGTTTGCATTCCAAGCTTCATTTCCTATGCTTACAAATTCAAACTCCTCATTGTATTTATTTTTCATAAACTCTAACATTTCTTCCTTTGCTGATTTCCCACTTTTCATGCACCCACTCACTCCTATCACTATTAGTAGCATCATAATTAAAATAAATATTATCCTATGGTTTCTCATAAAATCCTCCTCTCTTTTAATGAAAAAACTTTAAAAGTTTATCAACTCCTTTCTATAACCTTTTTTCAGTTTCTCTATATCAACCTTTAAGGGGAATTTTCTAATTCGCATTTATAGTTCAGTAAGAGTATCTTTCAACTTACTCCACATATTCAATAACTATTCATATTATCAATACATTTCCAATTATACCATGTAACTGACTAATATCATAGTTCTTTAGTAACCACATAAATAGTTATCCTATCCATGTACATTAGCACATTTAACACCTCTGCCTCATTTCCCTTATATTCAATTTAAAGAGCTATTTCATTCATTCAACTCTCTCCATTCACTTATAGAAAATTGATATGAAGCATCCATGAAAAAGTCTCCCTTTGATTCAATCCATCTTTTCTCAGTACCTTTATCACGTAGTTCATGTATATTACTCTCATTAATTAATGATAACTTTCCCTCTAGCATATAAAAAATCTTAAGTTCACATCGGTACTTATTTTGCTCTAATTTACGTCGTAACTCTTCAATTTTTTGATTCCTATTTTCTTTATATTCTATATCTTCCACACATATTGTTAATGGGAAAAAGAGAGATCGATTTGTGGAGTACTCTTGAACACTCATATTTGGGTTAACTTCATCCCCCATAGGCATTCTATCTTTGCTGATTTGCCACTTTTCATGCACCCAGCGAATCCTAGTATTATTGATAAGGATATTAATAGGATATAGAGGCTCCGTAGGTTCTTCATAAAATCTTCCTCTCTAAATCATGTTAAATATAATTCCAAGGACGATAAGGATAGAATATCGTCCTTGGACTTCTGTCAATATAATTGGGTCTATTATTTGAAAGCGTCAGCTAAAGATTTATTAGCTGTTTCTGTTTCTGTGTATCCTGTATCAACATTAGATCTTAAGAAGCTAACATAGCTTTGAACTACGTCATAGTAATTTTGGAAATACTTGTTTGCAAATTCATTAAACGAACTTATTGTAGCTTGAGAAGCTTCACCTTCCCATATGTTAGCTAATCCATTAACTGTTGTTTTACTATTCTGCAACTCTTCATTAAGCTTTTTATTAAGATCTTCAATTTTGGTTGCAATTTGAGCAACCATTTGGGTATCAACTCTAATCTGATTTCCCATTATTCAATACCTCCTTAAAAATTAATTTGCAAGCTTTTTAATAGCATCAATATTGGCTTGTAATCTTGCTTGATAGTTATTCTTTTGCTTATCTAAGGCTGCAGAAGCCTCTGCTAGCTTTTCTGCCATTTTTTGAAGTGAATTACACATTCCAGTGATTTGCTGAACAAAAGCTTGATTATCTGCTCCTTCCCAAGCAGCTCCCATATTGCTTGCCTCCTGAAGCAATTGCTTGCTGATTTCTGAATAGTTATTAGACATCTCAGCTAGTTTTTGTGAAGCTGTTCCTAGCTCCTCTGGTGTAACCCTTATTTTTGCCATGTTATTTCTCCTTTCATATTAGTATTTATATCAATACCAGTTTTGAGCCGTTCTTAATGCCCAGCTCAGCAACTGGAATATTGATGTTAAAAATAGTTCCGGATTCTGCATCGCATAGTACTGTGTCATCATTAGCCATAAAACTTCCTTCAGATAAATCACTTAGTAAAGTACTAATAAGTTGCAAAACCTCATTCATGGGACTTGCCAGTGGGATATATACATCATAGCTCCTACCAGCAGCTGGCAAATATACCTCAACAAGTACCTTATCCATTTATGCTTCCTCCAATTTTATATTTAGAACTTTAATTTTAATAGGCTTACCCTTTTCCATAGCAAAACCAAACTCCTGTGTAATTTCTTCATACATCTCTTTAGTATTCTTTAATGCTTTAAGCTGATATTGCTCTGTTATACCATTACCAATCCATATGCCATCATTTTCTGTAATGTGCTTCTTATACCACTTTTCAAAAGAAATACTTGTAAGATTCTTTACTGGTTCTGCAAGTATAAATGTTACACTGTATTTTGCCTCTCCTTTTTCCAAAATTAAATCCAATCTATCATTTGCCTCTCTGGATAATGCATTTTTAAGAGCAGTTAAGGAATTTATAACTATTACCTTCCGTTGGAATACAGGGGCTTCTTCTCCTCTTTCTAAAGCTTCTTTATAGGTATTGTTACGATAGACCAAAAAATCAAAGAGCTTTACCATTGCCTCTTCACATTCTTTAGCCTGGGTATAATATTCAAACCTATTGTTGTTTTCATGAATGTAGCTTTGAGGTAAATCAAAAATTGATACATCTAAGGCGCATTTTTCTACCATTAACTTAGATAAAGCATATAGAAAAGCTAAATACTCATTACTAGCTGATAGCACTAAATTTATATAACTGCTTCCAAAGGGATAATAATGAACTTGTAGTGTATTTTTTTCAACACCTATTGGTAATGAAAGAGCTTTATTATTGTTTACATAATCACCAAGGAAATCTATATCTACCTTCTCTGGTAGGATTGGTATCTTCCTTGCACTTGTACCATTCCATTTAGCTTGATACTCTATGCAGTAATTCTGAATAAACTTAAAGGGTACTGGTTCTTTAGTAATATGAGCTGTTTGAAACTCATAAATGGCATCCAGCTTTACAAGTCCCCTACCTTTAAACTTGGATGGCAGTAAGCCATCTGTTTTACCTACAATGGTTGAATATTCTGATTCATCATTCATCTGCATAGCTATGAGCTGTTTAAAATTTTGCAACAACCTAAACCTAACAGCATTAGTTCCTACTGCAGTTAAAACAAAGTATATTCCATATTTAGTGCCTTCACGAGATAGAAAGGCTATAGCATCTTCTTTATCTGGATAGGTTTCGGTAAAGGCTGCAAAATTGTTGATAATTATAAGTATGTTAGGAAGCTTATTTTCATTTGCCATAATATAGGAACGATAGTCTCCACCATAATCTGCGAAGAGCTTCTTTCTGCGCTCTAATTCCTCATATAGCATTTTTAATGAATTAGTCACCTTTTCACCCTCATAGGACAGAACTACATCTCCTACATGGGGCGCCTTAGCAAAGGCCCTTAAAGTTTCTGAAGCGAAATCAAATATATAAAAATTTACTTCTTCTGGAGTGTGATCCTCCATAATAGAATAGATTAATGCATTTATGAAAGTTGTTTTTCCACTACCAGCAGCTCCATAAACTACTACATTCCCTTCTTGAGAAATTGGTATTTGCAGTAGACATTGCCTTTGTCTTGCTGGGTCATCATATTCTCCGATGACTGGATTTAGATAAAAGCTTTCTGAAGGAGTATATTTATATTTCTCCTTCAATTCCTTAAGGTATATCTTAGCTGGAATTGGATCCAACCATAGAGGTCGAATTTCTATCTTTTCTTCCTTGGCTATTTTACTAAGATAATCTGTAATTGCATCTACCTGCTTTTTTGCATCTCTGCTAAAAGCTTTCTTTTTATCAAGCTGAGCCCTTTTAACAGGTCTGCCAATTCTATCGATAACCACCACACTGTTGTCCTTTTCCACCATAACCTTATCCGATGGATAATATGGCGCTCCAGCCCAGGCTGATTGTCCAAGTTCAAAGAGTTCATTATAGCCTACCTGAAGATAGAAGCGTCCTGTATGGGATAGCTCTGCTGCGTCTGGTCTTTTTAGCATATCCATACTATCTGCCCGTTCTTGTACCTTTAGACACACCCTAAATTTACTGTTACTCCATATTTGATCATCTACAACTCCAGATGGCTTCTGGGTAGCCAAAATCAAATGAACTCCTAAGCTTCTTCCTATACGGGCCGCACTAATAAGCTGGGCCATAAATTCTGGCTGCTGAGTTTTTAACTCTGCAAACTCATCAGAAATAATGAATAAATGCTGCAGTGGCTCTGAAACTGTCCCTTCTCTATACAGCTTTTGATATTTGTAAATATCTATATTACTTATCCCAACCTTCTTGCTTACTTCTGCAAATACAGCCTGTCGTCTCTTAAGCTCACTTTCTATAGAAATCAAGGACCTTTTTACTGCGGAACCATCCAAATTTGTAATAATCCCTGCTGTATGCGGCAAGTTTTCAAAGGCTTTAGCCATTCCTCCGCCCTTATAGTCAATAAGAATAAACGCCACTTCATATGGATGGTAATTAACTGCCAATGATAATATATAAGTAATAATAAATTCACTCTTACCGGAACCTGTCATACCAGCTACTAAGCCATGAGGTCCATGGAACTTTTCATGCAAATCCAATTTAAACAATTCCCCTAAGGTATCAACTCCTACAGCTGCCTCCAAGGTTTTTGTAGGATCATTTTCCTTCCATCTAGTGAGAGCGTTCAAATGCTCAACTTTTCCTACCCCAAACATCTGTAAAAAAGTAACCATTGATGGTAGCTTATTGGAATCAGACAATGTATCTAAGTGTACATTAGCCAACTGAACGCTTAAAGGAACTGGATCTGTGTTGATAAATATATCTGGAGCAAATTGAATATATTGACCAGTAATATCATTTCTATCAATTATCTTACCTAAGTTTTCTTCCAGCTCCACCACAGTTGTACAGTCCTTTGGCAGATTTTTCAGTTCATCGTAAAAGGTAATCACACTTATATTTAGGTTCTTCTTATTGGAGTATATCTGCTTTAGCATTTCTGCTCTAATGGCTAGCCTTTTACTCATAGCAAAAATAACATAATATGGTGTGGCCTCAGCTAATTCCTTTTCCTGTAGCTGTAGCCTTGCCTCAATTTCTTTTTCTATATAAGCAGAAATCTCTTTTACTTCATTGCTATTTGCAGCAACAAATCTTATGGTTTTATCATTATTCCACACATGAGGTAACCATTTAACAAAAGAAAATTCCTTTTCCTCATCCAGGTCATATATAAATACCAATTTCACTTCATCGTAACTATAGAGAGCTGCAATTTGAAAAATCAGCCCCTTGGCAAATTCCTTTACAATCCTTCTTTCACCAATAACGCCTGAAATATATTCCTCAAAATAGGATAAGGTTATAGGAATATCCTTCAACAGCCTTGGACTTTCACACAAAGCATAAAGCTCTTCCAATAGCTTATCCTCTTCTAAAGAAAATTTCCTTTGAGAATATTGA
>DGDR01000098.1:21064-21675 GCA_002385545.1 Clostridium sp. UBA3947 | reverse complement strand
AATATTGAATGTCTGCTATAAGAGGCCTAACTCCTATTCCCACCCTAAGCTTTAAAAAGTCTTCCTGTCCTAGACCTCTCTCCCACAGATTTCTTTGTACCTTTTTAATTCTTTCTATACACTGCTGAATAGAAATATGATTTTCTCTAAGTATTTCCTCCTGTCTAGCACATTCCTCATCAAATTTAATAGACATCTTATCTAAATACTCCCTGTATTTAGCTTGTCTCAGCGTCTCCTTTTCCCTTCTTCTTTTCTTTTGATATCTTCTTGTAAGGGTCGGCCATAGCATAGAACCTAGCAGCATACTTAAGGACATTACGATAGACGGAATGGCAGAGTTTATATTACCATTGGCTAAGGCGGTACTCACTGAAAAAATTCCTGTAGTCATAGAGGCCATTCCCATAGTTAAAGCTGGTCCAAGTGTTAGCATCAAAGGCATATCTTCTCCATCGTTCTTATTAGGCGGAGAATCAATTCGGAAAACAGGCTTCTTAATATCTCTTTTAAATCTTGGGGAACGATAAAAATACTCCACAGGTGGTAATACATACTCATCCTCTTCCTCAGCCTTAGGTAGAAGGGGTTGTCTAATAAACTCCTTTAAT